>JAAZLY010000021.1 GCA_012799115.1 Bacillota bacterium | reverse complement strand
GTCTGAATCTCCATACCTTCCTTGAGGGGCGTAATACAGCTCTTTACCGGTAGGCCATCGATGATGACAGTACATTGCGCGCACTGCCCATTGGCACAAAAAAGGCCTTGTGGAGCGTCACCTACTGTATGAATCGAAAAAGTACGGATGCCGTTTGCAAATAGGGCAGAGGACACCATTTCTCCTTCTCTTCCGACAAGACGTCTACCATCAAAGCTAAATGAGACTTCCTTGTTTTCTTGAATGTCTAAGATGGGATGTTGACTAATTCGCACATCATTACCTCCAAAAGTATCAGCGAATCTATAGATTTGTTTTTCACAATGTACATATTCTTTTAACGTCCTATTATTCCTTCTTCGTTCTCCAGCTTTACTTGATGACTTTTCTATCCAGCAAAGCCTGAAAATCTCCGCATAATGCTGGTATTTTGGTTGTGATTATCTTGACAGGTAATGACAAACTCGATATGATATACTATATAATATGAGAATGATTTTCACTGTCATGTTGAGGAGGAGCTCCATGGAGTACTTATCATTGGTTCATCTTAAGGAGGGCGACACATGTAAAGTGGCCCGAATCCAAGCCGGCAGTTCTGCTACGAGACGCCTCTATGAGATGGGATTTAATACAGGTGCCCGACTCAAAGTGTTGAAGAATGATCGGGGACCGATGATTGTTGGTTTAGGCGGTCACAAGGTGGCTCTAGGCCGAGGCTTGGCAGCTAAGATGCTAGTCGGGAGAGCATGAGTGTAACTGAGGGACAAAGGAGCAGAATTCAATGGCGAAGACGATTGCTTTAGTGGGAAACCCTAATAGCGGAAAAACCACCGTTTTTAATGCACTCACCGGTGCAAACCAGCATGTAGGTAATTGGCCTGGAGTGACGGTGGAGCGCAAGGAAGGGCAAACTCACCATAACAACCAGACCTATCGGGTGGTAGACTTGCCTGGAACCTACAGTTTAGGCGCCTTTTCCGAAGACGAGGTCGTGGCGAGGGAGTTTATTCTTACAGGTAATCCCGATGTGGTCATCAACGTCGTTGATGCTACGAATATAGAACGCAACTTGTACCTGACTACCCAACTTTTAGAGATGGGGACCAAGGTTGTCATAGCCTTAAATATGGTGGACGAAGCTGAGGCAAGAGAAATCCATGTGGATGAAAAGGCCCTAGCTCAAGCCTTGGGTGTACCCGTTGTTAGGACGGTGGCCAGTAGGCGTAAGGGTCTGGACCAACTTATGGCAGCTGCGGCCGCCACGATTCATGCTCCCATGAATGGACATGTGGAGCTTAGTTATGGCAAAGCAATCGATGCAAAGGTCGCAAGGCTCCGGGCCTTTTTGGCCAAGGGAGATTTTCCGTATCCCCAGGGGTGGCTCGCGGTGAAGCTTCTCGAGGGAGACGAATATGTTCGCCAAGTGGTCTCGGAGAGCCCTGCTTTGTTTGAACTAAAAACCTTTAGGCAATTTTGGGATGAGACGGTCATTCACGCAGGCGATCTCCAATTGGACATCGTCGATGGCCGTTATAAGTTCGTGGGTGAAGTCACAAAACATGCTGTACGCAGGCCAGAGGTGGAGGTGGAGACCTTCACCGACAAGCTGGATCGAGTGTTAACCCATAGGTATTGGGGTATGCCCATTTTCGCGGGTATTATGCTTATCGTCTTCCAACTGACCTTTGCCATTGGCCAGGACTTTCTGGGTGAGTGGATGGTAGTAGGAATGGACTATGTAGGCGAGGGACTGGATAGGCTTCTCGTAACCTTAAATGCCCCAGGCTGGCTCCTTGACTTTGCTTCGAACGGAGTTGTGGCCGGTGTAGGTGCAGTTGTCGAATTCGTCCCCCTGATTGTTATTTTGTATATGCTGATGGGGATCCTAGAAGATAGCGGCTATATGGCTCGGGCAGCCTACGTGATGGATAACACGATGCGAGCTGTGGGTCTGCAGGGCAAGACCTTCATTTCGATGATTGTCGGTTTTGGCTGCAATGTTCCTGGGGTGATGGCAACCCGTACGTTGGAAAACAGAAAGGATCGCATGATTGCTATTTTGATTAATCCTTTTATGTCATGTGGTGCCAAAATTCCAATCTACTTGGTATTTATCGCAGCATTCTTCCCCACACATGGGGGTATCGTGCTCTTCTCTGCCTATGCTCTGGGAATTCTCGTTGCCTTTCTAGTGGCAAAAGTCTTTAGCAAGACCTTGTTTAAGGGGGAAGTATCCCATTTTATCATGGAGTTGCCACCGTATCGCACACCGACCTTAACCAATGTACTTCGCAATATGTGGGATAATGTCTCAGGCTTCCTAGCTCGGGCCGGTACTACGATTTTTGCTGTTGTAAGTCTACTGTGGGTACTTGCTGTCCTTCCTACTGGTGCAGAACCCTATGGTCCAGCTAGCATCTTGGGTAGCATTGGTCAGTTCATCGCACCGATTTTCACTCCCGCAGGTTTCGGGAACTGGCAGGCAGCCGTCGGCTTGTTTTCTGGAATCGCCGCCAAGGAGGCTGTGGTAGCAACCCTGGGTATGGTTTATGCAGGTGTAGAAGAGGGAGCCGCACTCGTGACGGCAATTCAGGGAGCATTTACACCTCTGTCTGCAGTTTCTTTTATGGTTATGACCCTATTGTACACGCCCTGTGCAGCCACCCTAGGTACGATCAGGAAGGAAACCGGATCTGGAAAATGGGCACTCTTTTCCGCCGTTTACGCCTTTGCCATTGGCTGGCTCCTTGCTGTGGCCGTGTTTCAGATTGGTAGTCTGATGGGATTTGCATAAAGCTGAGGAAGGTGGGATTTGTCCATGCTGAAGGAGCTACTTGGGGAAGTTGATCGTGCCGATTATCTATCCATGTCTCGCCTCGCTACGCAGATTGGCCAACCCATCTCTCTTGTTGAGGAAGGCCTAGAGGCACTTGTTCGTTTGGGTTATCTGGCAGAAGAGGCTAGTTCAACGTGCCAGGATCTCCCGTGTGGAAGGTGTCCCTACGCCAGTATGTGCGCAAAGGATTCCCTCAAGACTTGGTCGGTAACGGAAAAAGGTCGGAGCTTTTTGGACAGAGTCCGCTAAAAGAATAGAAAACGCAAACGGCGCTACAGATTGCTCGAGGGAGCAACTTGTAGCGCCGTCTTATTTCCCTTTCTTATTCGGCACGGAAAATGGTCGCACCGTCTTCTGTCACGTTCAGCATAATTTGCGGCGATAGAAAGCCCAACAACTCTCCGCGGAAAAGACCAATATAGCCATTATTGTTGACATTATTGCCGATGATACCTGTGGGAAGCCCTTCGGCGTTGTTTACTTCCATGACCCCTCCATAGAGACCAGAGCGTAGGCCTACTAGTTTCGTCATCTTGCTTGTGCCATTGTAGAGGAAAACGCTTCCAGCTTGGCTTTCGTTTTGCATCGCTACAGTGAGGTGTCCGTCTTGATTGAAGACCCCAATGGCACCGCCATCATCGTAGGATAAGAGGGATACAACCCTTTTACCCTCGTTGTTGAATAGTTCTAGGCTTACGTCTTCTTTGGCCTGATCATACTTGAGCGAGGCCACCGTGTTTCCCTCATCATTAACCACGACAATCTCTCGAGCCACGATTTTGTCAAAGACTTGCTGGGTAGCACTCACTACATTTACGCCTGTTAATGAACAAAACAAAGCAATAAACAACAGTGGATAAATAACCAGCCGTTCATACTTAGACACCCAATCACCCCTTAGCAGACAAGATCATTGTCAATTAATTCGTCTTAAAAAGCAGAATACCTGCAAAACAAGGACCTGTTTCGTTCTGGTCAAAAAATAATGTAGAGCAGGCAGTACCCCCATGAAGGATAAGGCGCGGAGCAAGGGGAAGTAGGTCTTTAATACCAGACTGAAAGGCGGATTTGTGCTGACTATCTTGAATCCCTTCATCATGCTACTGCTACTTATTGCCCTAGGGGGCTACTTGTATAAGACAAAGCTTCTGACTCTGGACTTCTGCCGCACATTGAGTCGCCTTGTGGTGAAAGTGACCTTTCCTGCAATGCTCTTCCTTTCCATGTATAAGAATGTGGATCTTGCTACGCTCCGTCAAGGATGGATTTTTACCGCGATCGGGCTTGGCACATCCATTCTCTTGGCGATTACAGCTCACTTCAGTGCCAAAATCTTTGGCCTGCGTGGTATGACCTATGGAACGTATCAAATCCTCTGCACGAATGGGAACAACATTTTTCTTCCCGTACCCATTATTTCTGCTCTTTTTGGAGCTCCCTATGTTGTCTACGCCGTCTTGTTTGAGCTCGGGGCAGGCTCGTTCTATTGGAGTTATGGGGTTTCTAACTTCCGCTCTGGTAGAAGGCTGAGCCTGAAACGCCTCATGAACCTAAACATGTTCTCCCTATTCCTTGGCTTGATCTTGGGCCTCGCTGAATTACAGATTCCCAGCGCTCTGTTTGGAGCGATGGAGATTCTGGGAAACATAACAGTGGGCTCTGCGATGCTGATTATTGGTGCTCTGGTAGTCAACTTGTTTGAGCGACGCCTTAAGATTCGACCCGAAGTTTGGGGAGTGGTTGTCCATCGCTTGGTACTAAGCCCGCTGGTAGGCGTGATCGCCTTGGCTTTTGTGCCCTTTGTCCGTTCTGGAGAACTTGAGACAATCCTACTTGTCATGATGTCTATGCCGCCCTTAGTCACCACCGCGCTGGTCGCCTCGAGTTTCAATGCCGATGAAGAGCTGGCTGCTATGGGGGTTGTGATTCCCACCTTACTCAGTTTTCTTCTACTTCCCATTTTCCTCTGGTTGCGATAGACGTGCGAGTTTCTTTTCAAAAAACGTAAAAAATAAGAAAAGTAAAGAGGGTTTTTACCCTCATGTAGCTAATATTTATATTAGTCGTTTTTTCTGGCTGAAAAATGCAACCGGTTACATTCTGGAAAAACTAAGGAGGTTTTAGAATTGAAAAGGAGTGTCTTTGTAGTATTCAGTATGCTGTTGGTGCTAGTTCTATCCTTCGCGGTATCGGCTCAAGGAGTCGTAACCATGATGGGCGTTTGGGGTGGCCAAGAGTTAGAAGCATTCCAAGAGGTTATGGACGCTTTTACGGCTAAGACTGGTATTACAGTGCAGTTTGAAGGTACTCGTGACCTGCCAACCTTGCTTCAAACCCGTATCGCTGCTGGCAATCCTCCCGATGTTGCAGCCTTGCCTGGTCCTGGAGCCATGAAGGAATACGTTGAGCAGGGAGCACTTGTTGACCTGAACAATGTTTTGGATGCCAAAACATTGAGTGAAGACATTAACGATGCTTGGATTGAGCTCGGAACGTATAAAGACGGATTGTATTCACTGATGTTTGCTGCAGATATCAAGAGTCTAGTATGGTATCGTCCTGCAGAGTTTGCTGCAAGGGGTTATGAGGTTCCGACAACTTGGGCTGAAATGGAAGCCCTGATGGATCAAATGGTAGCAAATGGTGACACACCATGGGCTATCGGTCTCGAATCTGGAGCAGCCAGTGGATGGGTTGCCACAGACTGGATTGAAGACATTATGCTGCGTACGGCTGGCCCTGATGTCTACGATCAATGGGTTGATCATGAAATTCCCTGGACCGACCCAAGGGTGAAAGAGGCCTTTGAGATTTTCGGAGCCATTACACGCAATAGCGACTATGTCTATGGTGGACCAGTTACAGTTTTGTCCACAAACTTTGGTGACTCTGTTGCAGAACTCTTGACCGATCCTCCTCGTGCTATGATGCATCGCCAAGCCAGTTTTGTTACAAGCTTCATTCTCGATGCGAATCCAGATGTTGTGATTGGTGAAGATGTAGCCTTCTTTGGATTCCCCGTAATTAAGCCTGAGCATGGCAGTCCCATGCTTGGTGCTGGTGACATGATCGGGCAGTTCAACCAGACTCCAGAAGCCGCAGAGTTCATGAACTTCTTGGCCAGCGCCGAAGCTCAAGAGATCTGGGCTAACAGGCTTGGAAAACTGGGTACGAACAACAAGATTAATCCAGCCGTTTATCCAGATGATCTGACCCGTGATATGGCAAGACTCCTCAATGACGCTGATGTCTTCAGATTTGATGGTTCTGACTCCATGCCCGCTGCTGTTGGTGCAGGCGCATTCTGGGAAGGCACCTTGATGTATGTTGGCGGAGATGACGTGATGGATGTCTTAGAGTTCATCGAAAATGTAGCGGTAGATAGCTACTAAGACTTTCGGATCACACGAAATACGGCGCGCCCTACACTAGGGCGTGCCTTTTTACCGAAGTTTAGGGAAGGGGGAGTTGTGGTGAGGCGGAAAACAGGTGGCTTAACCCCAATGGTCTATGTTGGCCCGGCAGTTTTTTTCCTGCTGATTTTCCAAGTATATCCTGCTCTGCAAACCATCTACCTCAGCTTTATGGATCGACGCTCTGCGGCCTTTGTTGGTCTGGCCAACTACAAATACGTATTTACTTCACAGGTCATGCTGACGGCCTTTAGGAACAACCTTCTGTGGCTGGTCTTTTTCACCGCAGGTACAGTAGGGCTAGGGCTCTTGTTTGCGATCTTAGTTGACAAGGTGAAGTATGAGAGTTTTGCCAAGTCTATCATTTTTATGCCCATGGCTATCTCCTTTGTGGGAGCGGGTGTGGTCTGGAAGTTTATGTACACCTATAAGCCCGTGGGATCGCAACAGATTGGTTTGCTCAATCAAATCTTAGTCATCTTTGGCATGGAGCCGAAAGGTTGGCTACTTGAAAGCCCCCTGAACAACTTTGCCCTGATCATTGTGGGTCTGTGGATTTGGACTGGATATTGTATGGTCATTCTGTCTGCCGCATACAAGGGGATCCCTAAGGAACTCGTGGAAGCGGCCCAGGTAGATGGGGCGAATGAACTCCAGGTTTTCCGGCATATCACGATCCCAGAGCTCCGTCCAGCCTTGACGATGGTGATCACGACGATGCTCGTGAATGTCCTGAAGATATTCGATATTATCTATGTCATGACCAATGGTAACTTCGGCAGTGAAGTCATTGCTAACCGGATGTTCAAGGAGATGTTTCAGTTCGCCAATACCGGCCGGGCTAGCGCCATTGCCGTAGTCTTATTCCTGATGATTATTCCAATCATGTTTGCCAACATCCGGCAAAAAATGAGGGAGGGGTAGATGTGAACACTCTAAGGCTAAGAAAAAAACTGCCAAGAGTCGTGGTTAACGTTGTGGTAGTGGCAGCCATCGTCATTTGGTTCCTGCCAACCCTTGGTCTGTTGGTCACATCCCTCCGTCCCGCGAGAGATGTTGCCTATTCTGGCTGGTGGACGGTGCTGTCGAGTCCGTTGAAGTTCACCCAGTATACTGTGGAAAACTACAAGAATGTCCTCTCCTCTGGAGGGATGCTCATGGCATTTCGCAATAGCTTTATCGTCTCTATCGGTGGGACAGTTATCCCCGTGTTCTTGGCAGCCCTAGCAGCCTTTGGGTTATCCAAACTGAATTTTAGGGGGCGGGGATTCTTCTATGGATTGATCGTCATGATGCTTGTAGTGCCAACCCAGATGACCTTTATTCCGGTCTTGCGGCTCTACAATACCTTAAGTCTTTCTGGGACATTTGGAGGATTGTGGCTTGTCCATACAGGTTATGGTCTGCCTTTTTCCATCTTCATGTTGCACACCTTCTTTCAATCGCTCCCAGAGGAACTCTTTGAGGCAGCCCATATCGACGGTGCTTCGATCTGGACCACATTTCTTCGCCTTGCCCTACCTTTAAGCGTTCCGGCCTTGGCATCACTGGTTATTTTCCAGTTTCTTGCAGTCTGGAACGAT
>JAAZLY010000210.1 GCA_012799115.1 Bacillota bacterium | reverse complement strand
TTGCGCAAGGGAGACTGCGCATTCTTCTGCCGAAGAAGCATTCACAAAATCACGGGCACGCCAGGGAGCCGCATAGCGGTTGCCCAATTGGACGGTGTTCTCAGCCCCGAAAGGTATTTGAAGAGACCCATCTTTAAAGACAGGTATAATGTCAGCCATCGAATCAACATACTCTATCGAGAGTATCAAGAAAAGCCGTTATTTTATGTTGAAAAGATGAATGCAATTACTACGGCGCTTCTTGTCGACATCTTTCGGGGTGAGGAGTTAGAGCTGGGAGATCGTTACATGCAGCCGAGAACTGCCAGGTATAAGCAGCTGCTTGAACTTATGGAGCAACATTGTGACGAGCTAGACTTTAAGGAAGCTGCACAATTTATGAATATGTCAGAGGCCTATTTCTCACGCTATTTTAAGCGTATGACAGGGTTGACCTTTTCGTATTATATGAATATTCTGCGTACAGAACGTGCAATACAGCTATTGTCTGAAAGGCCGGATATCACTATGGCCAATTTGATGGCAGAGTGCGGGTTTAACACGTTGCGCAATTTCAATCGGGTTTTCAAGAGCATGACCGGCTATGCGCCGAGGCAGTTACCTCCTGGCTTCTCACTAACTCGACGGGAACTTCTTGAAGAAACAAGCCTCTTTGATCCCACTTTAGATACTTCGATTGTTCTGGAAGAATGATCACGTCATCCTTATTTTCCACGTTCTACACCAAGTGCTTTGTGCTAATTTCTGACCAGATCCACCTACCGCCAATCCTTCACGGGGAAAGCCCTGGGAAGGTTTTTTTGCTATGGAGCAGGAAATCGGCTGGTGAACTGTGTGAGGGCTGAAGTTGTTGTCATTTTTTGTGCTATCTGCTATGCTGTTATATAAACAGATATAACAGTGAGAACGGTTGATGAGAGATATGAGACTGATTATTTCGAATGGGTCCGACATGCCAATCTACGAACAGATCAAACAGCAGGTTAAGGAGGCGATCTTGTCAGGTGAGTTGCAGGAGGAACAAGCATGCCCATCACTACGAACAGTCGCCAAGGAACTGCGAATTAGTGTGCTGACAGTGTCTAGAGCCTACGCCGAGCTGGAAGAAGAAGGCTTCGTCAAGAATGTCCAGGGGCGTGGCTGCTTTGTGATGAAACGCGGGCAGGAATTACTTAGGGAACAACTCGTTCGCCAAGTGGAGGAAGCACTGTTTGAGGCAATCAAGGTGGCTCGGATGGCGGATCTATCTCCAGAGGAACTACATCATCTTCTGGATGTTCTACTAGAGATGCAATCCGCAGAGTGATTTTCTGTGAGGGAGGTGGTCGTATGGACTTGACGATTGTGCTAGTCGGCCTTTTAATTGGCGTCGGAGTACCTATTCGCAACAAAGTAATCAGGAAGTATAGAAAGAGGAAGGACAGAAGTATCAGTTAACTGAGAAGGAGCAGTGTGCATGTGTATCCTAGAAGCCATCGACATAAAAAAGGACTATGGAGTTGAGCCAAACATCACCCGTGCTCTCAACGGTCTTAGCTTTAGGATCGCTAAAGGAGAGTTTGTGGGAATTATGGGTGCTTCGGGCTCGGGAAAGACCACGTTGTTGAACTGCATCTCTTCTATCGACACTCCAACTAGCGGGCAGATTTACCTTGATGGAAAGGACTTGCTTGACATCAAGGACCGCGATCTTGCCCGTTTCAGACGGGAAAACTTTGGATTCATTTTACAAGACTTCAATCTGCTTGATACATTAACGGTTCAGGAAAACATTGCTTTGGCGTTGGTCATCAACAAAGTAGACACAAAGAAGGTTGACCTAAGGGTTCATGAGATCGCGGAACGATTAGGTATCGGGGATGTGCTTGGGAAGTACCCCTATCAGGTGTCGGGCGGGCAAAAACAACGCTGTGCGTGTGCCCGCGCCATCATCAATCAACCCCTTCTGATCTTAGCAGACGAACCCACTGGGGCACTAGATAGTGGTTCTTCGCGAATCCTAATGGAAACCATGCAGGAAATGAACCAGAGCCTGCGGGCTACAATTCTGATGGTAACGCACGATGCCTTTTCTGCTAGCTATGCTTCGCGTATTTTGTTCTTAAGGGATGGAACCGTTTACCGTGAGCTCGAGCGGGGTGATCAAACCAGATCACAGTTCTTTGGGCAGATCCTAGCCATCTTAGAGGATCTTGGGGGGTATTCAGGATGTATTCCCGACTCAGTCTGAGAAATATGCGCAGGAGCATAAGAAACTATGTGCTCTACTTTACCACATTGACTTTGGTTTGCGCCTTAATGTACTCCTTTCTGTCATTAAGCTTTTCAGATGATGTAAGAGCCCTCGCGGAGAACATCTCGCTGCTCACGAATGGGCTATTGCTGTTTTCGGTAGTAGTTGCCCTGATCAGTGCCTTTATCACGAGCTACGCGATGGATTTTATCTTGGTGCAGCGCAAGAGAGAGTTTGCCACGTATTTGCTCATGGGGATGGAAAACGGGACAATTGTCCGTCTCTTCCTAGGAGAGAGTGCTTTAATAGGACTGACCGCCTTCGTCTGTGGGACAGCGATTGGAACTCTGTTTGGTAGCGTTTTTGCAAAAATGGCCATGGGCGTTTTCGAAGTTCCATACTCGTATCAACTCAGGTTTTCCTTCAAAAGCATGTTCGTGTCCTTTTTGCTCTTTCTCCTCATGTATGGGATGGGTCTAGTCAAATCTATCACGGTGATTAAGCGCACCAAGATCATTCAGTTACTCTATGATCATGTGAGAAATGAAGTACATACTGAACGTAGCCTTCGGTGGTACGCCCTTTACCTGTTATTCTCCGCGGCGATCATGACCCTTGGAGGTATCCTGCTTAGCAGGGTAGTCTCAGAGTCTAGCAACATGGCCCTCCTCATAGTTATACTAGGTTCCGTTCTCGTCTTGCTTGGTGTGTATGCGTTTTATCGCAGATTTCCCGAGTTACTTGTTGAACTTCTTGGCCGAAGCAAAAACCGGATCTACAGAGACGCTAACCTGTTCATCCTTGGTGAGCTACGGAGTCGGGTGAATAGTTCAGGAAGAATGCTCGCTGTTACTGCGCTTTTACTCGCATTCTCCTTGGCAACCATGTTTTTGGGTCTGGTGATGGGAGCGGGGTATAAAGCGAACATTCGGGCTGAATACCCCTATGATGTGACTGTCGCCATCGACACCAAGATTGCAGACTTTGATGGTGTGCTGGATTTCATTGGTGCCAAGAGCCCAGTGGAAGATTATGTGTCTTACTACTTATATCGTGACCCGTCCATTCCAGTGGAAATCTTGGCTCTATCCGACTATAACCGTCTGAGGCAGCAGCTTGGACTAGACGAACAAGGCTTGGCTGGTGACCAATACCTTATTCATTGTGAGTGGTCACATCGCAAGGAAATCAAGGGCTCTCTGGCTCTGGATCCGAGTATCACTGTGAACGGGAAACTGCTCTTTTCCAGTG
The DNA here is from genome assembly GCA_012799115.1 of Bacillota bacterium. Taxonomy (GTDB): domain Bacteria; phylum Bacillota; class Limnochordia; order Darwinibacteriales; family Darwinibacteriaceae; genus UBA5420. The sequence continues at coordinate 10,911 of JAAZLY010000210.1, read as the reverse complement.
AAGACCTAATTTTTTCGGAACCTATGGAACAGGCACGTATGGTAGGTACTGATGGTCGTGCCATCATTGTACCGGATGAAGTCGCGCATTCATTGGAAGCAAGCCTGTCGCGCCTGGTAGTCACCCTTACAGACGGTGGCAGGGCAGAACTGCGGGGTGAGTTAAACCGATTCATCAGAAATGAATGGAAACCACTAGTACTGTCTCCTCCCAGCCAACGAGTGACCATGAGTATAACGGTAAGGGCATGGGGGATCGCCAACTCACTCTCTGGTTTTTCCGCCCTGTCGTTTTGTGGGTTGTATATGAGCGTAATATTCATTGTGCTATCTGGTACAGTTCTAGGATTTGAGCAGCTTGCTTCCCTTGTCAGGGCTCGACGAGCATACTCAATCATTCGGCATCTAGGGGTAACCGATTCAGAACGGAAGGGACTGATCCTAAAGGAGCTGATCATCTTTTTCCTCATTCCAGCAGTCCTCCCTTGTACTTTGCTCCTGCTCTTGGCAATTGGGAGTCACAAAGTGTTCGCTGCTTTCATTGTACAACCCAATGCCATCCCGCTTTATGCGTTTGTAACACTCTCCATCTTTACTGTTCTGTACGGACTATACTTTGCAGGAACCTATGTCATCTATAGCCGTTCGGTGCTTGGAAGGGCGAGTTGAGTTAGTCCTATTACAAGGATCTTGTGGAGGTTTTCGTCAGAACCCATTTTTTGAAACATCGTGCTAAGAGTGGTTGCCTCAAAGGAGGATCGAGACTTCCTGCCGAAGAATAATTACCTAATTGGCATTTACTACCATAAATCTATATTGGAGATGAAGACCACATGAGCTACGTTTTTCGAATGGTCAGGGTGCTGGCTGTTACCGTAATCTTGATGGTACTGCTCTCTAGTTCATCGCAGAGTTCCCCAGAAGTGTTTGTGGAGCAGATCGGCGATAGGGTCCAGGCAGGAAAAGGGTATATGACGACCATGGGGCCCATGGTATTTATGCACCTCAAGGGCACTCCCTATGAGATGGGGTTTCAACATGGAACGTTTCTGGCACACTTATTTCCCGAAGAGGAACTGCTGACGCTGAAAGATGAGCTCAATCCACTAAACGCCCCAACCTCAGGATTTGATCGGCTCGTTCAGGGTTTCAAGAAGTTCTACTTTCAGTACAAGATGGCTCCTTGGATACGTAGGAATATCCCCGAGGATTTGCTCCAAGAACTCGAGGGTATCGTCTTTGGAGTAAGCGGAGACGAGAATGCCGATCCCATGGACGTTATCATCGGTAATGTGTCCCAAGATCTAAGCATGACTTTTGGTTGTACCTCCATCGTGGCTTTTGACGAGGCAACGGCCACTGGATCCTTGTACCATGCCCGTAACCTCGATAATCTTTCCATGATGGATTGGGCCCAATATGGCTATGTGGTGGTCTATGAACCTGATCACGGGTATCCGTTTATCACCCACATATACCCCATCTATGCCGGAACCATGCAGGCTATGAACAACCAAGGAATTACTGTCTCCATGAACTACTCCTTGGTGGATCAGGTCGACAACTCCCTCGACGGTATGGCCATGTTGTTTCTGATGCGTCAGATTGTGCAGTATGCATCAACTTTAGACGAAGCCATCGAACTTGTACTCAGTACACCGCGAACCTTCGGTATGAATATCGTGATTTCGGACAGCAAGTTACCTGATGCAGTAGTGGTAGAAGTCGATGCAAATCGCTATGCCATCAGGAAAGCCAAGGACGGACTGCTGTTTGCGACTAATCGGTACAACACCGAGTATATGCGACAGTACCAGACCTCAGGCTGGTTGTCTTCTGCGCGCCGTGAGGAGCGGATCGCTCAGTTCTTTTCCGACCATTACGGTGACATAGGTGTAAAGTCCATGGTAGAGCTACTACGGGATCGGGGTAAGCCTGGAAGTGCCGAGTATGAAGGCCTCTTGGAAGGAGTGAATAACTCCGGTTCGTTGTTGAGTTGTGTGTTCTCCCCGGAGGAGCAGATGATGTGGGTCTCCATTCCTGACGAAGGGCGCGGATCTCCAGATTCCGATTTCTATGCCTTTAGCCTGGCTAGAGCGTTAGCAGGGGAAGAACCGGCCGTTTTTTCTCGCAACATTGAACCAACGAAAGAGGATCGCAATCTAGTCAACTGGCTTCGTCTCCGTAAGGCAACACTTGCCTATTCTAAGAATGAGTTGGCTACTACCTTAGATCATCTTGATCAACTTGACCCTGAGTTTACAGATGCTGAAGCGGTAATGAACCTACGTGCCCATACCTACCTGAGTTTGGGAGATCAGGCGCAAGCCCAACGTTTGTTCCAGTGCTTCGTAGAAAAACCCCATATTTCGGAGCCTTTCTACTTGTTGGAGGCTTTGGCTACCCTCGGGTCCTTCCATGACAATGCAGGGGATCGAGCTTCTGCGGTAGAGTACTATCAAGGGGCGTTGGAGATAGAAACCCCTGATTTGGGTGGCGACACGGTCTTTTTCCGGCAGCTAGCAGAGGTGGGAACGCAAAGACCCGTCTACCTAGAATCATCCAATTCTTCGTACCAATTCACGACTAGAGATAGTGCCATCGCTCGATTCCTTAAGGCGCCCCAAGTTATTCCCTGCAATGATGTCGACGCGTACAGCCAGTTTGATGGTAGGCAAATTGCTAAGGTTCGAATTCTGGGAGCGCACCGGACCAATGAAGAGGCAGTTACCCGCATTGTCAACCTTGAACCAGGTTCAACCTTTGATGCTGCCCAGTTTGTGTCTGGTAAGCGACGCCTCGCTGCTGTAGACGCACTAGATCAGATTCAAGTGCACGTGATTCCCACAGGGGATAATGCCGTGGATATCGTGGTGCGAATCAGTGAGGGATTTGGCTTTTACTTAGACCCTGTTCACTTCGTGATAGAGAATATCCTGAACCTTTCCCAGAAAACGGTAGCTGCACGGTACTACAATGTGGCAGGGACACTAGCGTCGATCGGCGGGGAATACAGCTTTGGTCCCAGTCATCGCAGAATGGTTTACCTGAACTTCCCGCTGGGTCCTTGGCCGATAACCCTTCGTCACCAGTCACAGACGATGAACACAAAGCTCGGTTGGGGTACACACGAGGGGAGCGAATATGGCCTTGAGCGTAAGGATGCCTCTGTCACCAGCAATCTCCCCCTAGGGAAACACAGTGCTATCGGTCTCACGCTGGGATATTCACAGAGTAGGGTTCATGACATCAGTACAACCTCAGGCTTAGTTGTACCGAGCGGTGAGTATGTGACCCTGGCTACCACAATACAAACAGGTCTACCTGGCACTACCACTTGGACCCAGGCAGGCGCTTCGGTCCAGGCGGGTGCTACAATTCTAGCAAACAGACAAAACTTGGCTGAGACCTTTACTAGCTGCCACATTAGGGCGAGGAGTCTATCCTACCTTGGTGAAGGCTTCGTTGCTGGCGTAGAACTAAGTGGAGCCTGGACGCAACGTGGGATCCCCTTTGATCGCAAACTCCGTTTGGGTGGTAATGGGCAACTAGGTACAAACTCCCCTATGATTGTGGGAGAGATGTATCTGTATTCTAAGTTGGAACTGCAGCGGTACTTCACACATGAACTAGCAGCTCATGTGAATTATGAGGTAGCGAAGATTTGGGAAGACGGCGGTAATCGAGACCAAAGCAACGTACTTCACAGTATCGGTGTGGGTTTGACCTACCAGACGCCCATAGGCTTAAAGGTTGGTGCACAGTACAGCAAAAACCTGACCTTAGCAGATACTCACAGCTTCAGTATTGGCATTGTCAATTCCTTTTAGAAAGAGTTCTGGCATGCCTGCTTCTTAGTGGAAAGGGCAATACAGGTACGTGGTAGGTTTCTCTTTCAGCCAGGGACCCATGTTCTCCATGAGGAGCTGGCTTCTTGGTTTTTGATCGTTCAGCAAGTAATTATTAGTCAAACGGGTGGTTGCCATGGTGAAAAAACTGTTGCGTTTCTATCGGCGCTTGGCGTGTCATCCTGTCCCCATTATCTTTTCCTTGCTTTTTGTGTCCGCCAAAGTATGGGCGAATACGACCTATGGTGGTAATGCGGTTAATGGATTACGCTCCGGGCTCATCGGCATCTTAGTCTACGCTCTTGCCCTAGGGTCCATTTATCTCCTGTCAGAGAAGCCGATGGGGGATCGCTTCGCAGTGCAGAACTTGGAATCGCGACAAATCAAGATAGGTGCTTTGCTCACCGTCATTGTCTACTTGTTCATCCTAGGCTCGATTGTGGACAGGCTGCAACGACAAGGGTTGATGTCGGGACATCCTTTGTTTTCCTTTATACCGGGATGGACCCTTTGGCATGACTTCTTTGTTGAGTTTCCAGGGGGATACATGACCGCTAACATCTTGCGTAGCTTGCCATTCTTCGTGCTGATCCCCACCCTTGTCTTGCATCGATCGGGAGTCAAGGGGGATGGATTTGGCTTTTTTGGAGGCGATCTGAAGCCAGCGATCCCATTCTTGGTGATCTACATGGGAGCATTTTTGTCTGGTGGCGTGACGATGGAGCGCTGGATCTTTCTGGCATACGCCATTATGTATTCAGGCTTTCAAGAAGAGTTCTTTTTTCGTGGCGTGATGCAACCTTTGTTCATAGACATCACAAAGCAACCAATTTGGGGAATTGGTCTATCTGTATGTTTGTTTGCTCTCTTGCACATTCCAGATTTTGCTTTTCGGGTTTATCCCACTGTACCTTTGGCTATAAGTGCTGTTGCGAGCACCGGTTTGTTTGGGAGCTTGATGGCGTATGGGGTCTATCGTACAGGTATGCTCTGGCCATGGATTCTGATCCATGCCCTCAGCAATGTTGTAGGTTTCTAGGTGAAGTATAGGTATCTTTGATTCTCATACCCACTGTTGTATAAGGTCATCCAAAGGGTTCCGACGTGGATCCATCCCCATGGACTTTGACAATCATCGGCGTACTTGATACAATTCACTTGTACCCACCCCTCCGGGGAGGGGTGAACTAGATTGCGCGAGATTGCGACTACCGATACAGCAAAGAGGGGAAGTAGGCTTGCAGAAAATGCGTGTAGGTGACTTGGTTTTGGTGTTGGTTCTACTCATTACCTTTCGGGTTTGGATCGGACTTGACATGCTGAAGAGTGACGGCGATGAGTCTGGTACAGGTGGATATGACTTTGTGGTGTCCATCAAGGGAAGAGAGGTTCATCGTGCACGGTTACTGTCTTCTGATGCTGTTCAACACGTCACAATTCCTTTGGACGATCCGTTCGACTCAGAGGTAGTGTTGGAAATTGCTAACGGCCGTTTGCGGGTGTTGCCCATGACTTTGGAGTTATGTCCTAAACAGGTATGTTGCCACTTCAGCTCCCCCATTTCCAAACCAGGTCAGGTGATTGTTTGCGTGCCGCAGGAGATGATAATCAGGATTGAAGGCGACCATCATCATTCTTACGATGTCCTAGTTGGATAAACGGATGACAATAAGGGGTTAGCACGATATGAACGATGAACAGGGGGCTTGACATATGAACGAACGAATACTGGTAGTTGATGATGAAGTCAACCTATTGAGGGTGATCAAGGACTATCTAACAATCGAGTCCTACGAGGTCTATACCGCAGAACGGGGCAATCAGGCTATGCAATTGTTTCACGAGGTCAGTCCAGACATGGTGATCCTAGATCTGATGCTCCCAGACATGCCGGTCGAGGAGATCTGCAGGCAGATTAGGAAGCAATCAGACATCCCCATTCTAATGTTGACAGCAAAAAGTGATGAAGACGATAAGGTTCTTGGCTTATCTATCGGTGCAGATGACTACATGACGAAACCCTTTAGTCCGCGTGAACTCGTGGGCAGAGTTAGGGCGATACTAAGACGAACCAAGGGGAACTTGATAGTGACAGATATCCTGGAGTATAACAGTGGTGATCTGGTGATTGATGTACCCAAGCACGTTGTAAAGAAGGCTGGTGAGGTAGTGATTGTGACTCCAAAGGAGTTCAAGGTTCTCTCGGTACTGGCACAGAACCCTCACAGAGTTTTTTCCCGTGGCCAGTTAGTGAGCCGAGCTCTGGGATTTGATTTTGAAGGTTACGACCGAACCGTTGATACACACATCAAGAACCTGCGTCAGAAAATCGAAGACGATGCGAAGCGGCCACAATATATCGTTACGGTATACGGAGTGGGCTATAAGTTCGAAGGATGCTAACATGATTACCATAAGCCAGCGGTTAAGCAGGTATTTCATCGTCGTAGCACTCTTGTCTGTTGGTTTTATAGCCCTGGTTTCGAATACCGCGATCACGCTTTTTTTCTCTGATTATTTGCAGAAGACGAGAAGTAATGATGATTTGAAAGCGGTCCAGTACGTCGAACGACTCTATAATGATGGGTTAACGGCCAGTGCGCTGATGAGCATCATGCATTATGCGCACAGCGAGTCGATAACCATCCGTCTAAGGGACGCAAACAGCAACATCGTGTGGAGCAGCGGCTCTAACAATCGGATGATGCATCATGATGCTGATGGAAGAGTAGCTAACGACGACACTCTAGTGTATCGAAGTTATTCTCTTGCGCCTCAAGGCTACGAGATCGGAACTGTAGATGTAGGTCGAGCCAGGAGCGTCATTTCATCACTGGAAGACAAGGGATTTCTAAAGGCAGTTAATGGGATTCTCCTAGCCAGCTTTCTGTTTTCACTAGTCATAGCCTTCTTTCTAAGCTCGCGCCTATCGCGAAAATTCCTACGCCCCGTCTATCTCCTTAAGGAAAATGCAAGGTTGATTGAGGATGGTGAGTTTGGACGATTGAACGAAGTTAAGACGAGTACGTATGAATTGCAGGACTTGGCACTGTCAGTAAAGAGGCTAGCTCAGAAATTGGAGGATCAGGATCTAATAAGGAAACGAATGACATCCGACATGGCCCATGAACTGAGAACTCCCCTGTCTACCCTGCAAAGTCACTTTGAGGCTTTTCTGGATGGAGTGTGGGAACCTGATCTAGAAAGACTCTCCATAGTTCATAGCGAGATAACCAGGTTATCGAGTTTGGTAGGTGAGTTACTAGATCTATCGGTCATTGAGAGTGGAGGAGCAAGTCTTAATAAGAAAGTGATTAGCTTGTCAGAGTTATTGCAGGACGTTGTTGAGAACTTCGACTCACTCTTTGCAGCCAAGAGCATCCGTCTCGAAGTGGGGATCAGGAGTAATGTTTGGTTTCTAGGTGATGAAGAGCGGCTCAAACGTGTGGTTATCAACCTTCTTTCCAATGCATACAAGTATTCCAACGAAGAGGATGAGGTAAAGATCTCCCTAGATAGACTGGAAGGGGAGATTAGGATAGTCATAGAGGATAGTGGAATTGGTATTCCTGCAAGGGATCTCCCACATATTTTCGAGAGGTTTTATCGGAGCGATCTATCTAGAAGTCGTGGGACTGGAGGAACAGGCATAGGTCTAACCTTAACTAAAGCTCTGGTTGAAGCCCATGGTGGAAGAATCGATGTCGAAAGTGAAGAAGGACGGGGCACCAAGGTTGTGATCCGATTTCCCGTCAAGTAGTTGCATTCGGTAGATACCCAGGCCTGGCGGTTTTCTTCATAAGTTCTCCACAATGATGTAGTACGATGGGGACGTAGAACGTTAAGAAAACCAATTTAGGAGGGGTAAACAATGAAAAGTCGGATGGCTGTTGTTCTTATGATGATGCTCTTGGCAGTTGCATTGGTTGCCGGGGTGGTGGTAGCTTCCAACGCAACGGAGGAAGCAGAGTTGGATAGATTGGTACAGGCCATGGAGGAACGTGGGTTTGACGCTGTGGCATGGTGCCTGCGGGGCGATCATCACGAGCAGATGGAAGAATACATGAAGGACTTGAGTGAAGAAGACGTTCAAGAAATAGCAGACCTGATGCGGGAACATGGATGGGAATCAATGGCTGAAGTAATGGAGTCGTCGGGTAGTGACGGTATGATCGCAATGCACAATTCCATGCGCAATATGCATGGAAGGGGTTGGGGAATGCACCGCATGCATGCAGGCCTCAGACGTACTCGGGGTTGTCATTGATGGCAGGCATGGGGGCAGACTCATGGTCAAGCGCCCTCGAATGGTAGCATTGGTAGTTTCTCATGGAAAAACAGTCACGGATAAACAACACCGGCCATAGGGGGAAAAGGAGGGCTAAACGTGTTTGGTGGTTTGAGACGCAGGTGGAAGAGCTTCTTGATCAGATTGGAAAAAAGCAATGAGAAGCAATTCGGAGGGAACGGTACCCTAGATTGCTGTAAACTCAATTCTCAACCAGCGAAGAAATGACTCGAAGCATAGATTGCACCAGTAAAGGCTTTTGCCTAAGCCCCGAGCTCTGTCTGAAAAGTCGTGTCAGGAACAATCGTTGATCTATGAAATGGGCTACTGACTTTAAGCCAGTAGCCCATTTTAGTTACCAGACGCCCGCTAGAACTCCTGCTTCCCGGGCTATGTCCGTATTATCAAGTTTTCGATCTCTCAGTTCTTCCACTGGGTGGGGTGCTGATTCGCTGCGATAATCTGTTGTGAATTGCTGTTGGTGGCTTTCAATCACTACGTGACTGGGCACTTTGTTCACATCATGATTTACTTTATCTTGGTAGAAGAAGAACTCATGATCGGAGGGTAGATCCTGGACGTTGACATAGTTTTCCCGATTGGCTGTTAACAGGATCTGTTCCCCTAATACTTTCCGCACGTAATCCCTTGTATCGTGGAATTGAAGTAGCTTGGGGAACGTCCCGTCAGGAATTACCTGCTGCCATTGTTTGTTTTCGTACTTGCTTAAGAGCTCTGCAGCCTTATGAAGATGGGCTAGCTCTTGCTGGAAGTGCATCTCCCAGAGGGATTTAGTCTTGGGGCAAACCTCAGCTTGGTAGAATGAGTAATAGAGGTAACACTCTACGTACTCGTGGAGAAGCAGATTCTCCAGCATGGTGCATTTCGGATCCAAGAGTGAACCGTAATGCGATACGTGCTGTTCTTCGATCATGGCAATTTCTTGATAGAGTTGGCGACCAAGGTCAGTGTAGTAGTAGGGGCCGAGATTCATGTAGAAGTTCATCGTCTGTTGCTCAGCTGCTACAATAATCAGCGCATTGAGCTTGGTTTGGTTGTTCGCTGTCTTGAAGTCTAGCGGATTTCGAACCGAATCAAATGGGTAGCGATGTTCAGCTATTGTGGGTCTGCCGGGAATAATATCCACATATTTTCTTACCAGGTTTTCTGCAGGAACTTGTTCGTCTAGGTCCAGCAAGTTGGCAAAACGATAGAGGTGGTCAAAATCCTCCAGCAGAGCAAAATCCAGGGCTTGTTTAGCATAGGGATCTGGCTCATTCATGGCTAACCAGGCTGTAAGATCCGTTGCCAAGTGCTCATAGCCAATAGCCGTCTCCACAACCTTTTCATCAATGGGCTTCAGCCAGTTAATGCGCTTTTGTTGTTGTTGCTCAACACGGCGGGTTAAGGCAATTTCCCTCCGCAAATCGTTGTTTTGGCACATGCGGTGGAACTGGTGCTTAAAGATGGTGGCCTCCACTTCAATGCCATTCATGAGAATTACTCGGATTTTGGTATAGGGATCTACAGTCTGCTTATCGTACGGCGTAGGGTACAAATTCGCCCAATCCACGATGCTATCGTCTAGCTTCATGGGCCTTTGTTCGAAGGGGTTCATCTAGTTTTCGCCTCCTGTGATGGTTTGCACTCACTTTAGTATCACCGAAAGGCGGTAAAATATCCTTTTGTGGGTCTCGTGAAATTAGGTCTCTGAGACCCAAACAGTCGTTGCATGTAGGGTACATCTCAAAGTGGACCACTTCCAGGTTAGCAAATCTACGCAAAGGGGAAGCAAGGAAGGGAAGCGTGCAATCCCAAGTACAGGCTTATCTTTAGAAAACCCCTAAGTTCCCTGGATGAGGTTTTCTACCTGCTTCTTCGCCTTTGTGTCCAATATTCCGCTCGCCAGTGCATTTGTGATGAAACTTTCGATCTCAGGCGCCTTGTAGCGTTTTCTGATACTGCACAAGACCTTCAAGATGTCCAGTAGCATGGACTTGCGCATCGTTTCTTTGACCGCTGTGAGGTTAAGTGCGAACAGCGCGGAGGAGATCCTGCCATCAAGGTGCGGCTTTTCTAAGGCAATCTTCCCCAAAGCTTCTATACATTGGCGCCTCGTAATAAGCTTTTCATCGTTGAGGAGCAAGAGGCACTCATCAATGGTAGAGTCTATCTGGTTGCCAACATCCCATTTTACGTTTTCAGCCAGAAGCATTACTCCGAGGCTTCTCTGGTAAGAGTTGCTACTCTGCAGTTTGCTCTGGAACGTACTCCAATATGGGTAAACGTCCGGGGAATAGAGAGACCTGCTTTGAAGAAGGAGGAAGGCCTGGTATCTGGCCTTATCGTCCTTTGAGCTCAGACATCCAACCAGCTCTTCGAGGTCTTCCTTGGTCAGCGCCCGAGCTGCTTCCACTAAGTCACCCTGCGCCATAATATTCCTCTCGTTACCCTTTAAGCTCATTTAGACACTCCTTTCAATCACTGACCAACAAATGAAAAGGTTCTTTTGAATTCCATTTTATTTCTGCCTAGAATGGGCGTCAAGATTAGCAGAGCCGGCGACAGCCGCACAAAAAAACGACTCTGATGAGCCGTCCCGTTTTGCCCGACCTATCCAATTCGACGCGGAGTCGGGTATAAATCTTCGTGATCACATGAGGAGTAATTTTCTCCAAGAATGAACAAAACCCCAGCTCAACTAGGGTTCATTTTCTTATGGTGCCGAAGGTGGGATTCTTGGGGGCGTGTACCACCTAGTATTATCAAGTGCCAG
>JAAZLY010000209.1 GCA_012799115.1 Bacillota bacterium | reverse complement strand
GGCGGGCCTGATAATTCCAGCCTTCTCTTGGAATCCGTGTAAGACCAAGAGCTCGGCGGAGCTATTAGCATTAAAGTCATAACCCAATCTTCCATAGAGATAGTGTGCTCCCTTGATTTCGCCGGGCTCCATCGTCTGCAGATTGGGCATCACATAGGGTTCAACAAGAGAACCCTGCCCGCGATAGATGTACTGAATTTGGGTTAGAATACCATTGCCAAGGGCAAAGGTATAGTCACCGCCTACGACCGTTTGCAGATATGGCTCATTCACAGATAGAGGAATTCGTGCGATCTCCAGAGGGTTATCCGACGTGGCGAACTTGGCCGGTCCACCATAACTCACTTCACCCCAGACGCCCACTGGACCAACTGTCCCGGTAGCTGCCAGACCAAAAAAGGTCTGCCTGCGATAGGTCCCTTCAATACTCGGAACAAACCCCATCACGGGAGGCGCTTGCGCAACGACGTCCGGAATGGCGGTTAAAACCATTTCTAGACCGGGCATCGGCTCAAAACCTGAGAAGAAGCTTGCCTGGAGGTCAAAGCCGCCGAGCTGGGTTTCAGCCCTAATTGCTATCTCAGAGTTCTTACCGAGACCACGGGGAGACTTCGTATCCTCAATGGCTTGTAGAACCATCGCAGCCTGCGGGTTCTCCCCTACCATCATCTGCTTCATCTGATCGTCAATCGTCTGGGGAGTGAAGAAGGGCACCACTACGCCAGTGATCGACCATTTTGGGCCGTAATACGTTGCCTGACCAGCCCAAAGCGGATCGCCGCTCATATCGCCGCTGGTCAGCGAGTCCAGACTCATTCGTGCAAAGTAATTGGTAGGGTTGAATCCATCAGCGGTACCCCAACTGATCAACTGCCGCCCAATCTGATAATCCAAGTCCCCCTGATAACCACTGAGCCTCAACTGGTCCAGAGCAAGATTTCCGGCTTTTTGCTTCCAATCCCAGTAGCCCTTGGTGGAGAAATGGAGTTTGGCGCCAAAGTCCAGTTCATCTTCTAAGACAAGACGAAAGCCTGTTCGCGTAGAGGTATGGACCAGCTTCTGTTCATCCCCATCCCACGCGACTCCGATAGAAGCACTGAGTTCGCCCGCAGGTTCTAGGGCCAAGACAGGTAGGCTTGCCATCAGGATGGCAAAAACGACTAATAGTACCTGAATTCTTTTCATCACTCTTCACCCTTTCGAAATTGTTGAGGTCTAACGCCGCAAGTTGCGCACGGTGAATACACCGTCATCCACATCTTCTTGACTCATCTCTGTGATGTTGAGAATTGTCCTAGTTCCCTGCACCTCATCCTTCATGACTAGGTCATGGGGAATCAAGTCACCCGATAGGGGTTGGAAATTGTCCATCGTCAAGGTCTTGGCCAACGTGCCGCCTTCGCCATAGAAAGCGATTTTGATTGGAACCATTTGATCCTTCTTCACCCACATATCGATTCTTCTGTACAGTGCATCCGAACTATTGGCGCTCAGTTCAAGTACATAGCAGTCCACATCGCCTATCTTCTCATCATTTAGGCGTTTCGCTGTGTAATCATCGTTGTAGTTAAATCCACCGCCGATCTCATCATAGGTAAAGTCGGTTCCCATGAAGGAATCTCCCGTCATATGCGAGGCAATCCGTCGTTCCCTTCCCAGGGCCGGCATATAAAGCCACATTTGGCTCTCCTGACCGACCTCGTTGATGGCAAGAAACTTCGTGCCCCGTACATCGGCTGGCGCTAGGTACTCTAGAAACTGTTTGTCACCGGAATCATCTGTCTTCAGATAGACTTTCACCGCATAGTCTCGCTGAGCCCCCTTGGCGTTTTCCGTAATTAGGGTCAGTTCAGCCGTACCGGAACCACTTAAGATTGTGTCAAAGCTCATTTCATCCAGAATTTGCTGGCCAGTAAGTTCCTGGGCAGTAGCAATCGCACCAGTTCCACAAATGGCCAGAACAAGCAGAACTACAAGTGTCCTTTTCATTCCTTTACCCCTTTCTAGTTTCCGTTTCTCGAAATAGTTGATAACCATGGGAATGACAAGCAATGCCGCCAGAGAACTAACAACCATTGTGAGGGAAATCAAATAGCCAAAGACGGCAATCGCTCGGAAGTGTGAAAAGACCAAGACAAAGAAGCCAAGAATTAGGGCCAGGGCATTGAAGAAGATACCCCGTCCTGCTGTGGAACCAGCTCTACGCAAAGATTCCTCCACACTATGACCATCAGCCAGTTCAAGCTTGTAGCGGCTAATATAGTGTACTGCGTAGTCTACTCCAATCCCAATCGCGATGCTGGCAATGATACTGGTGACCGCATCCAGAGGCAGTTTTGCGAAACCCATGACACCAAAGTTAATCAATACCGTAAAGAGCAGAGGAACCAGGCTGATGAAGCCAAACGTCAGGGACTTCATCATCAAGGACACGATGATTCCTACCGTAATCGAGGAACTGATGAGGCTCGAAACCTGAGTCTGTACATAGCGGCTCATCAGTCGCATCATCACTTTGGGAGTTCCAGTCATGCGGACCTTTAGATCGTCTCTGTCCCCGTAGCGATCTTCGAGATACGCTTCTACTTCGTCCATAACATGTTGCATCGCACTGGCATCTAGAGTCTTCATCTGGGCCGTAACTAAAGCCTGACTGTAGTCGTAGGTAACCAAGGAATCAAGACCAGAGCCGCCCTGCATGGAGAATAGGAGGAGCTGTTGGGCAATGCCCTCCCTGGTTTCTGGCACCACATAGTAGTCGGGATCTCCATCCCAGAGCGCTTGATTAAGTTCACGTACGACGTCTGCCATGGATGTGGCGTGGTTGATTGTATCCCAAGAGTTGAGATAGTCTTGAATGTGGATCAACTCTTCGATAAAGGCTGGGTCCTTCATTCCATCGGGAGCACCAGTATCTACCACGACTGAGATTTGCATACTGCCGCCGAAGACGTCCTCGATGACCTGAGTACCTCGTTTGACAGGGCTCGATGCGCTGAAGTAGTTCACCAGATTGCTTTCCAGGGTAATCAATGTTGAGCCATAACCAAAGCAAATGGTAACCAGAATGACCGCCCCAAGTAGTCTTCGGGGATAGTCGATCGCCCAGCGACTGAGGGCATGTAACGCCCGGGTCAAGATACCATTCTGACCTGACTTCGTC
>JAAZLY010000208.1 GCA_012799115.1 Bacillota bacterium | reverse complement strand
GAGCCTCTAGGTCAGCTAGGGTTTTTGTGATGGATGCCATGAAGTCTTGCATTTGCGCATTTGCATCGGCCCAAGAGTCTTTGTCCAGCCAATTGGGCTCTACAGCCGGTCTTGCGGCCTCCTCTGCTTGCCTGGTCTCAACGATCGTCAGTGTTTCTAGGACCGATTGGATCGATTCGTCTTGCGCCCCTTGCCGAGCCTCTAGGTCAGCTAATGTTTTTGTGATGGATGTGAGCTCTTGATGAATCTCTCTGTTCGCATCAGCCCAAGTTGTCATCACTTCCACTCCATCATCTTGCTCGGCGTAGTAACGAAAGAGATACACGTTAAGTACCATGGAAACGAGTACAAGCACTACTAGGAAGATCTGCAAGCCGTTGCCTTTCTTGTCACTCTTCTCTGCTGTCAATTTACCCCCTCCTCGTACATTTGTTGTCATGCATCTACAAGTTGTCCTCAAGGCAATACTACGAATATATTGCCTCCTTCCTTCTATAATTAGTCACTTCTTTCCTTCATAACAACTTAGAAACACGAAAATTCACCACAGAAGTCAAGATCTTTGTGGTGTTCGTCAAAAAAGGGCTCTGCAACAGGAATGTGGGACGCTTTACCGAATTGATCATTAGAACATAAGGAGGATCAGGAAATGGAAGCAGAACGGAACAAGAAGTACAAACGTCATGCCCGCGTTTACCGAATGCTGCTACCACTCATTAGGCCCATATTCCGCAGACTCTTCAGACTCGAGTCACAGTCGGCCTTAGAAATACAAGGTCCCTATCTTGTCTATGCGAACCACAATACAGATCTCGATCCGGTCTTGGTTCAGCTTGGTTTGAAGAATCACCTTTACTTTGTAGCCAGCGAACACATCTTCCGAGTCGGTTTGGCCTCGCGCCTACTCGTCTACCTTTTTGATCCCATCTCTCGCCTCAAAGGTAGTACCGATATGGGTGCCGTGCGAGAGGTGATGCGGCGCCTCAGAGACGGTAAGAATGTATGCATCTTTGCGGAAGGAAACCGTTCCTTTAACGGCCTTACGGGCTTTATACCCCCGTCTGTGGGTAAGCTCGCTAAGTCATGCAAAGTACCTGTTATAACCTACAGATTTGAAGGCGGCTATTTTACCACTCCCCGCTGGGCTTATACGATGCGTAAAGGTCAGATGAAGGGATATGTGGCGAATGTATATACTGTGGAGCAGCTAAAGAAGATGAGTGCAGATGAGGTTAATGCCAAGATTCAGGCAGACCTTTTTGAAGATGCCTATGCAAGACAAGAGAAAGAACGGATACCCTTTAAAGGTAAGCGTCTGGCGGAAGGCCTCGAAACGGCACTTTTCATCTGCCCGAGTTGTGAGCAAATCGGTACACTGCAAAGCAAGGATAGCGAGTTTTTCTGTACGTGTGGCCTCAAGGCAGAGTATGATGTGTACGGTTACTTACATGGTGGTCCCTACGCAACGATCACCGAGTGGGATGCTTGGCAACAGAACAAGCTCGCTGAAATTGCCTCCGCTCTGGGAGATGAGCCAGCCTTTGCCGATGCAAACGTACAGCTGCACCGAATTGAAAGTAACCACCGAGGGGAAAGGCTCGCCGAAGGCTCAGGTCCCCTTGCCATGTATCGCGATCGGCTCGTGTGCGGAAGACTCATCTTCCCCATTGACGAGATATCTGACATGGCACTATATGGTCGGGGTAATATTGCCTTTACCAGCCAAGGCAAGCATTACACGATTGGAGGCGGTCGATCTTTTTGTGGACGAAAGTATCTAGAACTGTATGATCAACTGAAAGTAGAGAGGTGACCTATGGACTTTTCATCAGCAAACACAGGGCTGTGGAGTGCCATGCTCCAACTTGGGATCATCGCCGCTACGATCCTAGCGGCAAATGTTATGAGACGGAAACTACCCTTTGTTCGTAAGACGCTCATACCAACATCTGTCTTAGCTGGATTTGTACTTCTTGGGGTTCGTAACTTGAACCTGTTATACATTGATACCATGTTCCTCGAGATGATTACCTACCACGGTATTGCCATCGGATTTATTGCACTATCACTGCGCGTTCCAGACCTCGATACCGAAGGGGGTTCTGATCGCCTCATTGCTCCGAAAAGTGGAGCTCTAATCATTTCGACGTATTTGATTCAGGGTATCATGGGACTGATTATTACACTTGGTCTGGCCTACACAATCAGGCCCGAAGTGTTTAAGGCTGCGGGTATCTTGCTCCCCATGGGCTTTGGGCAAGGACCAGGTCAAGCGAACAACGTCGGAGGTATGTATGAAGCTCTAGGCTTTATCGGTGGGCGTTCCTTTGGACTTTCCATTGCAGCCTCCGGCTTTGTCAGTGCATGCATCATCGGTGTCGTTTATCTGAACTTCCTGGTTCGCAAGGGGGAGGTAAAGGTGCAGGGATATGAAGAAGTGGCTGAGTCCCTTTCACCCGATAAGTTCCAAGATAAGAACGAGATTCCCATCGCCGAGTCCATCGATCGATTTTCCATGCAAATCGCCTTGGTCTTTATTGTCTATCTTATTACCTTCCT
>JAAZLY010000207.1 GCA_012799115.1 Bacillota bacterium | reverse complement strand
GAATATCAAAACCTTTCCTATCATTCTCCAAAAGGGAAAGTTTTTCCTCTATCTTCCGCAATCTTCGCTTAGTTAAAACTAACAAAAATGATCGTAAACAATCTTCCCAGTTAGGCATGGGCCCAGACAATGATAGGAGTCGACTAGCGATAGCGGTTCCCTCAGGATCTGAACCGTTTTCGCTTAAAGATACAAATACACGGCGATAATCAGAATGCCGAAAATCGTTCTCAGTAACACCTTGTTTTCGGATTTCATGCAAATACCCAGGCTTCTGCAATAACCACCTAATGATTTCCCTCTCGCGAAGCTCTTCACCTGCCTCAGGAGGCGTTAAATTCGCATTATGCCTATTGTGTACTGGCCTGGGTCTGTCTATGCCCAGTTTCTCCCCAACTTCCGCTGCTAAAGAACGCTCTAGCACTCCCAGACGTTGGGCGGCATATCTAGTATATTCATCCCGCTCGATAGAGCTACTTAGCTCGGCGAGTACTGTAACAAGTTCTGTAGAGGCACGCAGTTTTCCTTCTCTAGTTTCTACATCGTGTTGGGAAATAATTCTATCAATTTGGTATTCTCGAAAAGGCTGAGCTGAATTAAGCCATTCTTTAACCTTCGTGCTTCCATAAGTTCTAGCAAAACTATC
Organism: Bacillota bacterium; assembly: GCA_012799115.1. Lineage (GTDB taxonomy): Bacteria > Bacillota > Limnochordia > Darwinibacteriales > Darwinibacteriaceae > UBA5420. Next base: position 2,889 of record JAAZLY010000207.1, on the reverse strand, counting down.
AGGATCCTGCCCAGCTTCTAGAACGGCTACCCGAACCTGAAGGTCTGCCTCGTGAAGGACCTCCATCCCCCGCAGGGTCGCCCTCTGTCCTGCGCTGTCACCATCAAAAGCAATGATGGCAGTGGAGCAAAACCGCTGCAACAACTTCCCATGGGCAGCGGTGAAAGCGGTACCGAGGGATGCTACAACATTCTTCTGCCCTACGGCAAAGAGGGAGATCAAGTCGGTATACCCCTCCACAATGATCACCTGATCTTGCGCCTTGATCTCGTCCTTTGACCAGTTTAGCCCATAGAGGACGTAGCTCTTGTTAAAGACTTCGGTTTGTCCAGTATTAAGATATTTCGGCTGGCCCTCCCTTGTGCTTCTTCCACCAAAGCCAATAAAGCGGCCAAGGTGATCACAGATGGGAAACATCAAACGGCCTCGAAAGCGATCCATGTAGCCACGCTTACCTTCAGATACTAAGCCAGCTCGCTTGGCAACCTCCAAGTCGAAACCCTCATGCTCCAAAAAGCGTACCAAGCCATCCCAAGCATCCGAAGCATAGCCAAGATAAAAGTCTCGTGCGAGCGTTTCATCGATACCACGACCCTGCAAGTATGCCCAAGCACCCTCACCGGCAGGGGAACGCAAATTGCGATAGTAATAACGAGCTGCAAGCTCATTGGCAGCTCGCAATTGGTCACGGAGTGCTTCCTTCTCTTGTTCAGCCCTAGAAACGGCAGGAACGGGTATCCCCTTCTCTTCCGCCAGCCTAACAACTGCTTCGGGAAAAGACAAGTGCTCGGTTTCCATCAGAAAGTTGATCACATTTCCACCCGTCTGGCATCCAAAGCAATGATAAAACTGGCGTTCTGGATTAACGGAGAAAGAAGGCGTCTTCTCGTTGTGAAATGGGCATAACCCTACATAGTTCTTTCCACTTTGCCTTAGTTCAACCCGTCGACCAATCACTTCTACAATATCCACTGCAGACTTGACCCGTTCGATCCATTCATCCGAAAAGCGAGCGATGCCCATCACCTCCTCAGGATTTCCTCACAAAAAGAGAACCCACACCATTATAGTATGGGTTCCCCATCAGGGGGAGTTTTCCTCCCTCCCAGAACGCTACCTAGCGAGGATTACGGATGTTGGCCTGTGCTGCAGCCAAGCGTGCAATGGGCACTCGGTATGGCGAGCAACTCACATAATCCAGTCCAACACGATGGAAGAAGTCAATAGAGGCTGGATCGCCACCATGTTCACCACAGACACCAATCTTCAAATTGGGCTTGGTGCTTCGGCCTCTCTCGACACCCATTTGAACTAATGAACCAACTCCAACTTGGTCAAGAGATTGGAAAGGATCTCTAGCCAAAATACCCTTCTCCACATACTCAGGCAGGAATGTGCCAGCATCATCACGGCTGTATCCGAAAGTCATCTGGGTAAGGTCATTGGTTCCAAAGGAGAAGAACTCGGCTTCAGTGGCCACGGCATCAGCCAAGACACAAGCCCTTGGGATCTCCATCATCGTACCTACGAGATAGTCAAACTTGACACCCATCTCCTCCATCACTAAGTCGGCCACCTCAACACAAACTGCCTTCATCATCTTGAGTTCTTCAACTGTACCAATCAAGGGAATCATGACCTCAGGGAAGACCTTAATTCCGTCTTTCGTCAACTCAGCTGCAGCCTCAAAAATGGCTCGTGCTTGCATTGCGTAGATCTCCGGATAGGTGATCCCGAGTCGACAGCCACGATGACCGAGCATTGGATTCATTTCCTCAAGAGCCTCGATCCGGGCTTTAAGGGTGTCTGCAGTCAGACCCATGTCAGCGGCGAGTCTCTTAATGGTTTCCTCGTCGTGGGGAACAAACTCATGTAAGGGGGGATCAAGCAAACGGACGGTTACAGGTCGACCCTGCATCGTCTTGAAAATGCCTTTGAAATCGCCCTTTTGGAATGGCAGAAGCTTGGCCAAAGCCGCTTCTCTGCCGGCCTTATCAGCAGCAAAAATCATCTGGCGAACCAAGGATGTGCGTTCACCTTCAAAGAACATATGCTCAGTACGGCAAAGGCCAATACCCTCGGCACCGAAATCTAGAGCAGTCTGGCTATCATGGGGGGTATCCGCGTTGGTACGAATACCAAGGGCTCTAAACTCATCGGCCCACTCCATGAGTGTTGCAAAATCACCGGCCACCTCTACTTCAACCATCGGAACCTGACCAACAATTACCTCACCAGCGGAGCCATCGAGTGTAATCCAATCGCCCTCTTTAAGTACGGTAGTGCCAAATGTCAAGGTCTTGTTCGCTTCACTAATCTGAGCAGCACCACAACCCGCTACACAGCACTTGCCCATGCCACGAGCTACTACAGCAGCGTGAGACGTCATACCGCCACGAGCAGTAAGAATACCCTCGGCAACGTCCATACCACCGATGTCCTCTGGCGATGTCTCGTTACGAACCAAGATTACCTTTTCGCCACGGTTCTTCCATTGCTCTGCTTCTTCCGCTGTAAAGACGATGCGGCCAGTAGCAGCGCCAGGCGATGCGGGCAAGCCCTTTGCGATCACATCATACTTCGCTTTTGGATCAATCATGGGATGCAGCAATTGATCAAGTTGCTCGGGAGCAACCCGTAGAACCGCTGTCTTCTTATCGATCAAGCCTTCGCTGACCATCTCTACAGCCATGCGTACAGCAGCGGTAGCAGTACGTTTTCCTGAACGAGTCTGTAGCATGTAGAGCTTTCCTTCTTGAATGGTGAACTCCACGTCCTGCATGTCTTTATAATGGTTCTCGAGCAGCTTGTAGATGCGAACTAGTTCGGCATACACTTCTGGCATTTCTTCTTCTAGATGTGCGATAGGATGTGGCGTGCGGATACCGG
>JAAZLY010000020.1 GCA_012799115.1 Bacillota bacterium | reverse complement strand
GCTGGAGGAATTTTCCCATCGCTTCCATCATCAGTGCTCGTTATCAGTTGCCTGTGAGTGTGGGAAACAACGCCAACTCCATGGCCTTGGGTGAGTCGTGGTTTGGTAACGGTAAAGGCGTTGAGAATTTGGTGGCCGTCAAGGTTGGACAACACATTGGATCCGGTATTCTCCTCAACGGCCAGTTGTTCCCGGGTCCTGATTTTGGTGCTGGAGAAATCGGACACCTTACCGTGATTTCAGATGGTCCTGCCTGTAAGTGCGGCAACTATGGATGTCTTGAAACGGTTGCGTCCATAGGTGCAGTGATCGACAAGGCAAGGGTGATGTTAAAACGGGGGGAAAGAAGTAGTTTGTTGGCTCTCATCGACAATGATCCCTACAACCTGCGCTTCGAGCACCTCTGTGAGGCGGCAGCATGCGGTGACCGTTTGGCCCTCCAATTGTGGGAGGAAGCTGGCAGTTACCTAGGATTAGGCCTTGCCAATACGATCAACATTTTGAACCCAACTAAGATTCTAATCGGCGGAGATGTGTATCCAGCTGTCGACTTTATCATTCCCAAGGCCCGGGAGATTGTTGCGGCCCGGGCTCTGGAGTCGCTCAAAACTCACATATCCATCGAACCTGTAGGTTTGGGAGAAGACGCTGTAACCATTGGCGCCGTAACATTAATGCTGAAAGAGATCTTTAGTGTCTAGGATTCGGATGAAACCGGTTTGAGTTCTAGGTAGAATGGATTATGTACTGATAGGGGTGTAATATAGGCATGGTGGCAATAGAGTTTCGCCAAGATCAATTGGAAGTGGTAGTAAGTTCGGATCGCAAGACAATGGGATCAAGAGCTGCGAAGGAAGTTGGAGCCCTGATCAAGACTTTGTTAGCGAGTCGGCAGACGATCAATATGATGTTTGCTGCTGCTCCTTCCCAAAGTGAGTTTCTAGACGAACTGCTACACATGGAGGGCATCGATTGGTCTAGAATCAACGGCTTTCACTTGGATGAATACGTAGGATTGGAACCAGGGCGAACGGAGCGGTTTGAGCATTTCCTACGCACAAACGTGTTTGAGAGAGCTTCGTTCAAAAATGTTTATTATATCGATGCTGCAGAGCTACATGGTGAGGGTGTCGTAGAACGCTATTCGAAGTTACTTCGGGAACATCCCATTGACATAGCGTGCATTGGAATTGGGGAAAATGGTCATATCGCCTTTAATGACCCCCCTGTGGCTGACTTTGCCGATACTCACAATTTTAAAGTGGTGGAGTTAGATGACAAGTGCCGGACACAACAGGTAAACGATGGTTGTTTCCCTCATTTTGATGCTGTTCCAACCCACGCCTATACTGTGACGGTTCCAGGGATCATGTCGGCGCAGTACATTGCCTGTATTGTTCCCTCCAAGAATAAGAGTGAGGCTGTGAAAAACACGCTCTTAGGTCCCATCGATACGTCTTGTCCTGCATCGGTGCTCCGTACTCACCAGCGGGCTACACTATATTTGGATAGAGATGCCGCATCTTTGGTACTCGATGCCGACCATTTATAGGACTTCATTGAATAGTAACCCCAGATCCTTGCCGTTTGGCGACGAGGATCTGGGGTTTTGCATGTGAGAGTCAGGTTGGTAAAGGCTAGCCAAGTAGGAGCTTGCGCAGCTCATCGACGGAAGATGCGATCGCGGTTGGTGCTAAGGTCTCAAGTTCTTCCCTCTCGCCGTAACCGTAGGTAACACCGATTACATCGATACCATTTTCCTGGGCTCCTAGAATGTCGAACTTGCGATCGCCCACCATCACCTTGTCCCCTCGATGGCCGCCGAGCTGTTTCAGTACAGTCGCGATCAACTCACCCTTATTGGTCCGCCTACCATCGAGAAAACTCCCCACAACTAAATCTTCCTGGAAGTACTGATCAATCTCGAAGAACTCTAAGACCTCCAAGGCGTAGACGGTTGGTTTGGTTGTAGCAATAGCCAGTGTCTTTCCCTCTTTTGTCAGATCCCTTAGGAGTTCAGGGATTCCAGGATAGATCACGTTCTTAAAGAGACCATGTTCGTGAAAGTGCGCCCGATAGAGGCGAATGGCCTCCGCAGTCTGCTCCGTATCAAAACCGAAGTGCAACTGAAAGGAATCCACTAAGGGTGGCCCAATAAAGCTACGTAGAAGTTGGGGATCCCCATCAATACCAAAATGCTTGAGGGCGTGAATCAACGATCCGATGATTCCCTCACCGGGATCGCTCAGGGTTCCATCTAGATCAAATAAGACATACTTACATTCTTTCATAAAAACCTCCAGTTAATTGCTTGGGTTTCGCTGTAACGCTAAGTGGGGAGTCTGTTATCATACGTTTAGACGCGGATTGCTCGTGGTTTCTTCCGCCATTCACTCAGTTCCAATCTCCACAAGAAAGCCCAATCCTTGAGTTTATCGTGCATTGGATCCTTAGGATCAAGCATGATCTCATAGAAGCGTATAAACCCAGGCACTCCACCTACATCCTCTGGTGGTGTTTGACCGCTGGCTTCCAAGAGATAGGGCGACTCTTGGTCATAGTCTTCGATGACCCTGACAAGCTCAATGCGATGTTCCCAGTTGTCCCCCATGTCATAGGTATACAGCATGGACTTATGTTCCGGAAGAAAATCCGAAAGAGTATGGCCTTCCTGCAAGACCGCTTTTGGGTGAATGTCTAGGAATTCCTCCATCGGAACCAACATTGTGATCAGCTCGCCTGAACGATCATCGAACAAAGAGAACTCGTAAAGATGGTCGTTTTTCCAATCGAACACATCCTGCAAGACCTTATGTAGCTGTATGAACTCAATACCAGCTGGCACAATCAGCCTCCGTACAGCCTGGTAGATCTCTAGATCCAGGGTGACACGTAGCTCAAAAGCTCGGTAACGATATAAGGGCTTACCGGTTAACTCGATAAGGGCGTCGAACATAACTCGAAAAGGACAGGCGTCGTCTTTTTGATCAATCTTTACGTAACGGTAGTTGGCCTGAACTCCTACCCGATCACTAAACATCTCCTCAATCCCCTGATACTCCCGTCCTACATGAAATGCGCATTCCCATCCAGCATTGGACACCCATGCTGCCCTCGATCTGTTCTTGTTTTGCACAAACTCCACACGCCCTGCTAGATCCATATACTCTTCTACCAACTCTGGGTTTACGTTCATAGCTAAAAGGGTATGCTTAATAGCATTTTGCATGATCTCTGCCGCATGGCGTAAATCCCTGCGGTACACTTGATACACAGCCACAGTAAAGCGGGTTGCATTATTGACCAAAACGAGCATATCCTTACCTTCATCATCCCAAACATTGGTCCAGTTGGCGGTCCAGGAAAATATCGAATCCACTTGCCCTTGCTGGGCCGGGGGTCTGATCCCCATGGCGTCAGCTAGATTCTTTGTAACTGCAATTTGCATCCATCTCACCTCGCTCTTTTCTATAGGAGTTGGGGCTGGTATCTCCTACTCACAAGTATTCTGGCTTATCGCCCAAAAACCTAGGAGCAGGGAAGAAAATGTTCTATAACTAAGGGGTCCTGGATAAGGATGTGAGAGCTACAGGCAGGTAATTGGCAGGTTTTGGTCTAATTGAAGTAAGAGGCATGGGTCCGTACCACACTTGGAAAGGAATGAGGACATGCTACAACAAGTAAATCCTTATCTTCCATCATGGGAGTACATTCCCGATGGGGAACCTTATGTATTTGATGGGAGGGTCTACGTTTACGGTTCTCACGATCGTTTTAATGGTCATGTCTATTGCCTCAACGACTATGTATGTTGGTCGGCTCCTGTAGACGATCTATCTGACTGGCGCTATGAAGGCGTGATCTATAAGAAGACAGATGATCCCCTCAATCTAGATGGCAGTATGTGTCTCTACGCCCCCGATGTTACCGTTGGACCAGATGGCAGATACTACCTATTCTATTGTCTCGATAAGGTTCCCATTGTCTCGGTCGCGGTCTGTGATACGCCGGCTGGCAAGTACCAGTTCTATGGATATGTACACCACTTGGATGGCACACCTCTGGGGGAAAGGGAAGGTGATCAGCCTCAGTTTGACCCCGCTGTTCTAACAGAAGGTGAGCAAACCTATTTGTACACGGGATTTTGCGCCAAGGGTGACAAGAGCCGCTTAGGCGCCATGGTAACTGTCTTAGGCCCAGATATGCTCACGATTATTCAGGAACCAATCATCGTTGCCCCAAGTGAACCATATGCAGCTGGGAGCGGCTATGAAGGTCATGAGTTCTTTGAGGCCCCTTCCATTAGAAAACGAGGGAGCACCTATTACTTGATCTATTCCTCTATCTTGATGCATGAACTATGCTATGCTACAAGCGATTCACCCACTGAAGGCTTTACCTATCAAGGGGTTATTGTAAGCAATTGTGACATGTATATAGATTCCTATAAACCCGCCAATAAGCCCATGTTCTATGGAGGCAACAACCACGGCAGTATTGTGGAGATCAGCGGGGAATGGTACATCTTCTATCACCGCCATACCAATGGAACCAACTTTAGTAGGCAGGGTTGCTTGGAGAAAATATCCTTCACAGAAGATGGACAGATCCCACAAGTGGAAATGACCTCATGCGGTTCCATCGAGACTCCACTGATTGGTAGGGGAGAATACCCAGCCTATTTAGCCTGCAACCTCTTCTGCGATGAAGAGTCCATCTACACAGACTTTACAGGGGCCTGGATGAACAATCAGTTCCCCAAAATAACGCAAGATGGCAAAGATGGGGACAGAGAAATCGGATATATTGCCAACATGAAAGAATCTGCCACAGCTGGATTTAAGTATTTCTCGTGTCAAGGTATAACCAAGATCAGCATCAAAGTGCGTGGCTATTGTCGTGGCCATTTCGAGGTGAAAACAGCCTGGAATGGGGAAGTCTTGGGTACCATTCCTGTGGATTTTACCAATGTCTGGACCGAATACTTCGCGGCGATCAATGTCCCCGATGGTATACAAGCTCTGTATTTCACGTACCGAGGGAGCGGTAGTGCCAGTTTGGCTTCCTTCACTTTGGGGGGTTAACCCCTTCGGTAGGAAGGGTGGTATTCACCAGAACTTCCTATTATAATGGAAGAACACTTTGTGATGACTGGAACAATGATTCCGGTTGGTGAGGGAGAGATTAGGATGGGAACACGAGTCAAAGTCATAATAGGTATGATCCTTGGTCTGCTACTGATCGTGCCACTAGGTCTGGCTGTTATGTTGTACGAGCAGAACTTTTCTCAGCGTCTAGAGAGCTACGCACCCCTAGGTCGCAGTCTGGATGAGTTTGAAGGTATGAATAGAGAACGATTCACCTTTGCCTCCCATCGCGGACAGAACTTGGTGGGGTATAAGTACTTTGGCGAAACCACCGATCCAAGGGGAGTGATCGTCATCGCCCATGGTCTTGGAGGTGGAGGGCATAACTCCTATCTGGATATTGCAGACTATTTTACTTCCCATGGTTATCTGGTATTTGCTTATGACGCCACGGGTAATGATGAAAGCGAAGGGGACTCTGTTAGGGGCATTCCCCAAGGTTTGATTGATCTGGATTATGCCCTTCGCTTTGTAAAAGGTACACCGGATTTTGCAGGTCTTCCCATCATGCTCTTTGGTCATAGCTGGGGTGCCTATTCGGCTGGCAGTGTGCTGAACTACCATCCTGATGTGCAGGCCGTTGTGATGGTCGCTGGCTTTAACGAACCTGGAGATGTTATTAGAGAGGCTGGCCAGCAAATGATGGGGAAGGCGGTTCGCCTCCTCATGCCATTTGTAAGCATGTATGAACGGATGAAGTTCGGGGAGTACGCCAACCAGACTTGCATAGCCGGGTTTGAAAATTCGGCGGCTCGGGTGATGATCATCCATAGTGTAGATGATGATACCATTTCTTCCGAGGCAAGCTATGACATCTTCTTCCGGCGCTATGCCAACAACCCCCGATTTCAATTCCTTCAATTTGAAGACCGCGGCCATAACCGCATCTGGTATGCCGATCATGCCACGGCTTATCGGGATGCGTTCAATGAAGAGTTCGCTGTCTACGTTAGCTCGATAGAAGAGGAGTTTACACCCGAAATTAGAGCGGAGTATTTGGAGAGACATTTGGAAAAGAGCTTGCTTTATGCCCTCGATGAAGAAGTCATGGGTAGGATCCTGAGCTTTTACGACGAGCCCATGAGATAACCTTCAAATGGGCTAATTGCGGGACTTGCAACTTGAAGTTGACAAAAAGCAAGGCAGAATTGGTGGTCTTGCATAACTTGACGTGGTAGCATTGCCTAAAAAGGAGGCGGCTAAAATGAACTTTTCCGATAAGGTAAGAATGCTCCGCAAAGAGCATGGCATTTCCCAAGAAGAGCTCGCGGGCAGACTCGATGTTTCACGTCAAGCGGTGAGTAAATGGGAAAATGGGCAAGGGTTTCCAGAAATGGAGACGGTGCTCCGTATGAGCGATTTGTTTGGGGTCTCCCTGGATTATCTGTTTAAAGACGATGATCCTGAACAAAGGGGAACAACTGAAGAGACTAGTCATTACGTAAGCCCTGAGTCGGCCAGAAAGTATCTGGCTACCAAGGAGAAAAGGGGACGGAAGATGGCCATCGGCCTAGCCATCTTGATCATGTCCCTCTCTTTTACCATGTATTTTCCTTACCCTTTGGGAACTGCCCTGTTCTTCTCAGGAGCTGCATTGGGAGTGGGCATCCTCGTCATGCTTGGGTTTGAGCCCAAATTTGAGGGCTATGATCAGATTGAAGAGCGTCCGTTGAGCATTGATCAGGCCTTCCTGAAGGACCTTCAAAAGGAGTATCCCTTACAACAAAGGAAATATGGGCTTTTCATCGCAATAGGCATCGCTCTGTTTATCTTGAGTCTGGTTGTCAGTGTCTGGGCCAACAGCGATGATATGCGTTATATCTCCGTACTCCCTCTCTTTTGGGGGACCGCTACAGCTTTGATCACCTTTGCTGGAACGATGATGGGAGCGTTCCATATCATCATGAACAATCGCGAACATGTGGCAGAACTGAGAACCAATAATGGCCGTAACTGGATTTATGGCGTTGGTATGCCCTTGGCGTCGATGGTCTTCTTGGCTCTCGGTTTCATCTGGGATGCTTGGCATCCGGGATGGCTGGTCTTCCCGGTAACCAGCCTCTTGTGTTATGCCTACACAGTCTGGGGCGGAGCAAAGGAGTAGCATAGGTATTTTTCTAGGGAGGGTGTTCTGGGTGAAGTTAGACCATTTTGTGCTCAATATCGATGAAGAATACCAGAAGGATAAGAACATGATTAGCGCGATTCGAAATGTTGGTTTTCCCTATGAGCCCAAATGGGGAAAGGGTACAAGGGGATTTCGGGTGTCTAATCTATGGATCGGCCATGAGTATCTGGAAATGGTTAACATTCTCAGGGATGATGGGGGCGGTTGGGTTCCGGAATGGACCAAGAGGTATCATGCAGGGCACAGAGGGATGATCTGCCTGATGCTCGATACCGAACACATGGATGAGCTGCACCAGTCCCTTATGCAGAAGAACATTTCAGTCACGTCACCAAGCTGGCTGGAGTTCAAGTGGTTCTTCAATTTGCTGACTAGAAGAATGCCGTGGAGAAACTGCTATCTGCCTTTCTTTGAACAAGTCCCCCTTCAGATAGGCTTTCAAGAAATGAAGGACCAAAAATCGAGGGACTTTATGAACCAATACATGGTTCCAAACTCCAGAGACAACGGAATCGAAGGGGTACAGAAAGTGACGATTCGAGGTCCATTTACATCTAGGGACTTGGGTATGCTCAAAACGGTCTTTGGTTCGTATCCAGTCAGCGAGAGCGAGGATGTCATATCCGTTTGTTTACCCTCACAACAAGAAATCGAGTTTGTGGTTGATCAGAGCTACCAAGTTGAGCTTTATACAAACCGGGCCACCGGCAACTATGTTGAGATCGAAAACGTGAAACTTTTTTGCTGAAAACCCAGGCATAGTACGCTATGTTTTTCTATATTCCAGCAAGTCACCTGGTTGACAGTCCAGTGCTGCGCAGATTTCCTCTAATGTGGAGAAGCGAATAGCCTTGGCCTTATTGTTCTTGAGAATGGACAAATTAGAGTCCGTGATTCCCACTTTTTCCGCGAGTTCTTTCAGCGAGATCTTTCGTTTCGCCATCATAACGTCCAAGTTGACAACGATCGGCATGGGATCCCTCCGTTAAATGGTTAGTTTGTTTTCTTCAAACATGTCATAGCCCAACCTGAAAATGTCGGCCAAGATCAGGGCTAGGATACCGATAATAAACGGCAGGGCTACCTGTACATTTGTTACAACTCCTTTATCATCAGCATTCAGGATGACAAAGGTGTTCCAACCTTTGAGATAAAGGTCCCTTGCCAAGAAGAGACCACCGATAGCGAGAGTGGTGAAACCGATGGAGCGAAATCTGGCCACATTGGCCAGGGTAAATGGTTTTTCATGGGCCACGGTTTCGAGAATTCTACGGAGTTGAACGATGATAAATTGGAGTGCTGAAACAAAGCCCACAAGCGCCAATTGGGCGATGGTGTTAGCCAACCCGCGAAAATCAATGACTTGGACAATGGCTGTAACCACCAGCAATAGGAGAACTAACCATCCCAAGAACCAAAACACATTGAGTATCCTCTGCAGGAGCTTAGCTAGGGGTTTTCCCTGTGCAACGTTCACAAAAATCGCCTCCTTTTCTTAAAGTATACCGCGCCTCTTGCCGATTTACAACAAGAAATTGCCGATAATCGGCAAACAAATGCAGACTCCCCAGTCCATCTACTAGATAAGCTGGGGAGTCTTGCATAGGAGGTTTAGTTATTTAGTTTGAAGTGTTGGATGAGTTCTTGTAGTCTTGTAGCCATGTTCATAAGATTTTGCGCAGATGTTGCCACTTCTTGCATAGAGGCCGCTTGCTCCTCGGTGGCACTGGCGATTCCATGGCCGCCGCTATTGACCTCGGTCAGTCCATCCGTGAACTCCTCGACCTGTCGCTCAATCTCTTCGACAGCCCCCAGGATGCTATTAAGAATCTTGCTACTCTGATTGACTTGATCGAGGGCTACTTCTGTCTTGGTGGAACCTTCACTCATACCATTTACTGTTGTTGCTATTCCACTTTGAATTTGACCTATAAGGAGTTCAATGTCTGTAGTCGCAGCTGAAGACTGTTCTGCAAGTTTCCTAACCTCGTCAGCGACAACGGCAAAACCGCGACCATGCTCTCCAGCCCGGGCAGCTTCGATTGCTGCGTTAAGGGCCAAGAGGTTGGTTTGGTCTGCAATAGCACT
>JAAZLY010000206.1 GCA_012799115.1 Bacillota bacterium | reverse complement strand
GGGAATCACCCAGCATATCGGGGCCTATCAAATCAACTACAATGGTAAACCCATTACATTCTTAGATACACCAGGTCATGAAGCCTTCACAGCGATCCGTGCCCGCGGCGCCAAAGCCACTGACGTAGCGGTCCTTGTTGTCGCTGCTAACGATGGCGTGATGCCCCAGACAGTAGAAGCCCTCAACCATGCCAAAGCGGCCAATGTGCCGATTATTGTAGCAATAAATAAGACTGACCTACATGCAGCCAATCCTGAGCGTGTCAAGCAAGAGTTGACAGAACACGGGCTTGTAGTTGAGGAGTGGGGCGGAGATACTATAGCTGTCAATGTCTCTGCACTGCATGATGAGGGTATTGACGAGCTCCTTGAGATGATCCTGCTCGTGGCTGAGGTCGAAGACCTGAGAGCGAATCCAAATTGCCCGGCTCGAGGAACAGTCATTGATGCCAAACTCGACAAAGGCCGGGGACCAGTAGCGACTGTCCTCATCTCTACGGGTACCCTTAGAGTTGGTGATTCGTTTGCGGTGGGAAATGTCTGTGGCAAGGTACGCGCCCTGATCAACGACCGAGGCGAGAACATCAAAGAGGCAGGGCCTTCTACACCCGTCGAGGTTTTGGGTATTAGTGATGTTCCCGAGGCTGGAGACATGTTTGTTGTGACGAAGGACGAGCAGACAGCTCGGCAGGTTGCATCCATCCAACAGGAGAAACAGCGCGATCGCGATCTGAGTCGCTTTAGCCGTGTAACCCTCGATGATCTCTTCCAGCGTATTCAAGAAGGTGAAGTGAAAGAGCTTAACCTGGTCATTAAAGCTGACGTGCAAGGATCAGCCGAGGCTGTGCGCTCATCGCTTGAAAAGTTGTCCACGGACGAAGTTCGTGTCAAGGTGATCCATCAGGGTGTCGGCGCTATCTCCGAATCCGATGTGCTTCTAGCCACTGCTTCTGATGCAGTTATCATTGGCTTTAACGTTCGGCCAGAGCCTAACGCTCGCAAGGCTGCAGAACGAGACGGAGTAGATATCAGGGTATACCGAATCATCTACAATCTCCTCGATGAAGTAAAGGCGGCCATGGCAGGCTTGCTCGATCCAGAGTTTAAAGAGCAGGTACTAGGTAGGGCACAAGTCCGTCAAACCTTCAAGATTCCTGGTGGAGTCATTGCAGGAAGCTATGTTCTTGATGGAAAGATCACCCGTTCAGCAGAAGTTCGCGTTCTGCGGGACAATGTGATCATTCATGAAGGGAAGATCTCATCCCTGAAACGCTTTAAGGATGATGTTCGAGAAGTAACCCATGGCTACGAATGTGGAATTGGTATTGAACGATTCAACGATATCAAAGATGGTGACGTGATTGAAGCCTTCGTCATGGTTAAGGTGGAACGAAGCCTGTAGGAAGGTGATTGAACATGGCCGATAGACTCGGACGACTCGCCGAAGAAATCAAACGCGAGTTGAGTAGCATTATTGCCACAGAAGTGAAGGACCCACGCCTAGGTATGATCAGTATCACAGAAGTGAATGTCTCCCGGGACTTATCCTGGGCGAAGGTATACTATAGCCAGCTTGGGAGTGAAGAAGAGAGGGAACAGACCCTTGAGGGTCTGAACCGGGCTAAGGGTTTTGTCCGCACTGAGCTAGCCAAGCGCCTCAGGGTCAGGCATACTCCAGAGATCATTTTCCAGTTCGACCCCTCCTTAGAGAGGGGAGCCAAAATGGATGCCCTCCTCCGTACGCTAAACACCACAAAGGAAGATGAGGGCCGCCATGAAGGCAATGAATAGTCTCCAGGAGGTCGCTGATTACCTCGTTGATCAGGATGACTTTATCGTCGTTGGGCATGAGAATCCAGATCCTGATTGTCTAGGATCTATGTTAGGTTTGTATTTCGGGTTAACGCAGTTGGGAAAGGGGTGCCGGGTTGTTAGTGGTGACCCTGTACCACAAGACTTGAGCTGGCCTGGTCTGGATGTCATTGAGCACATCCCGACAGGCTTCAGCGCGGGTACCAGTTGCGTTATCGTGGTTGATTGTGAGCCTGAACGTACAGGAAGCATCAGTGAAGGCGTGAAGAGTGCACAGAAGCTCGTGAACATTGACCATCACCAGCGAGGCCGGGGGAGCGGAGACATTGTTTACGTGAATCCCGCCGAGGCAGCCACAGTGATTATCATTTATCGTCTCCTGCGCTTGCTCGAGGTCGCCTTTGATGACTCTATTGCCACAGCCCTGTACGGAGGTATTCTTGGGGATACGGGTGGTTTTCGTCACGCTAACACCAACAGTGAGGTACTATTCATCGCAGGCGAACTTCTCAAATTCGACATTAATCCGTCTGCCCTAGCTCGGGAGATCTTTTCCAGCCAACCGCTGGAGTTCTTGAAACTGCTTGGAGCAGCACTTTCGGACCTTCAGACAGCTCAAGGCGGCCAATTGGTTTGGATGGAGGTCAGTTATGAACAGTTTCAAGCCTTCGGAGCAGATCCCAAGATGAGTGATCACTTGGTGAGTTTTGCGCGCATGCTTGATACTGCCGAGATCGCTATCGTGTTTCGAGAGACGAGCCCTGGGGAGATTCGAATAGGTTTGAGGGCTAATCATCTTGATGTCGGTAGCCTAGCTCGGCATATTGGCGGTGGCGGTCATAAACTGGCATCAGGAGCTACGATCAAGGGTGAGCTACATGAAGTCTCCGCCCGGGTCGTCCAAATAGCAGAACATTTTCTCTTAACAGGTGAACTGAATGAATGGCATCGTTAATGTACTCAAACCTCCAGGAATGAGCTCGCACCAAGTAGTGAGCTTCCTCCGTAAGCATTTAAAGCTCAAAAAGATTGGACATGCAGGTACTCTCGATCCAGGTGCAAGCGGAGTCTTGCCTTTGATGGTTGGTAATGCCACTCGTCTCTCCAATTACCTCATGAACGATCACAAGACGTATGTAACAGAGGTGACCCTCGGCATTTCCACATCGAGTCAAGATTCTAGCGGTGAGACCCTCGATTTGAACACTGACTTTTCGCTATCTCCCATCGAGCTTGCTGATGCCCTTGCGGAACTAACGGGAACAATTTGGCAGACGCCACCCATGGCCTCTGCAATCCGGGTGGATGGCACTAGGCTCTATGAACTAGAGCGTAAGGGAATTACCATCCCTAGGAAGCCAAGGCAAGTTCAAGTTCACTCCATCAACATTATGGCTATTTGGAGTGAGGAAGAAGACAAGATAGGATTTGGTGCGAGAATCTTGCTGAGAATTTCTTGTTCGAAAGGGACCTACGTTCGCACCTTGTGCCATGACTTGGGCGAGAAACTCGGTGTTGGCGCTCATATGTCCTTCCTATCACGGGTTGCTAGCGGACCCTATCATAGTAGCAACGCCTATACGCTGGAGGAAATCGAGTCCTTTGTTCGCCAGGGTGATTATAGTTTCTTGCTGCCCATGGCCACTGCCCTTTCTGGCTGGATTAACGTGAAAGTTCACCCACTCGTTCAGGAGAGGATCAAGCATGGGAACTTCATTCTTCCCGAACACCTCCTCGATGTTCCTGAAACCTTGACTGTAGGCGATGAAGTGGTACTCTTAAGTCTTGAGGGTGATGTTCTGGCTCTGGCCGAAATCAAGATGACGGACCAGTTGATTTGCCAGCCCTTTAGGGTCTTCATGTAGAATGGTGGGCTGATATGAAATTGCACTGGATGAATCGGCAGAATTCTCCTGCCCGAAGCATAGCCTTGGGTACCTTTGATGGTGTACACCGCGGGCATCAACAACTCCTTAAAGAGACTATCGCACGCAGGCCTGAGGGTGGCACGAGTTCTGTCTTGACATTTGATATCCCTCCTGAACAGTATTTCCGTGGGGAACTCCGATTGCTCAGTACGTTCCCAAGGAGAGTTGAGCTTTTTCGTTCCCTGGGGATTGATGAGGTCGCCTGGCTGAACTTCGGACCCGATGTTTCGTCCATGGAAGCCAGCGATTTTGTGCAACAAATTCTCGTGGGTGAGATGAAGGCCGCTGCAGTCGTCTGTGGATATGATTACCGCTTTGGTAAGGGACGCGCTGGGGATGCTAATTATCTACGGGAACAAGGAGAGCGGTTTGGCTTTTCTGTTACAGTCGTTCCCCAAGTCCAGGCCGTAGGTGGCCACACCATAAGTAGCACAACGATTCGGGGCCTCCTGCAGGAAGGTGACCTGACTCGGGTCAAGGATTATCTTGGATATTACCCGACCTATCAGGTGACAGCGAAGGAGGTTGGAGACGGCGCTTCGTTTCAGTTGGATTATGACCCAGCCCTTGTCCTTCCTAGTGAAGGCATATACTTTGTCTGGTGTCTAGTGTCGCCGAATCAAGGACGGGCAGCACTAGCTTGGCCAACATCGGCACAGACGATGATGGCTGTGCTGTTAGAGGAAGAACAAGAGCTTGCAGATGATCACAACGTCTGGCAAGTGCAACTCTTGGCCCAGTTGCGGGCGGGTAAGTGTACTGACGCTACCGAGTCTGACAGGCTTAAGGCCAAGGAAATGTTGACCGGTATTTGTTTACAAGATGCCAGAGTTGTGCTAAAATAGCAGTATCCATCAGCACGAATGCTGAAGCAAGGAAACCCTTTTCTAGGAAAAACGTATCTCCGGCGTCTTTCTTGGGAAGCGGTATTTCAAAAAAAACGTGGAGGTGGCTTGCTTGATTACGCAAGAAGCAAAAGCCCAAATTATTGAAAAGTACAGTCGTCATGAAGGTGACACAGGTTCGCCTGAGGTTCAAGTTGCAATTCTCACAAAGAGAATTCAAGAACTCACAGAGCACCTCAGAGCACACAAGAACGACCATCATTCCAGAAGAGGTCTCTATAAGATGATCGGGCAAAGACGTGGTCTCTTAAACTATCTCATGAAGAAGGATATTGAACGTTACCGTAGTCTTATTGAGGATCTAGGTTTGCGTCGATAATGAAATGAGCGGGTAACACCCGCTCTTTTTTGAGCTAAGGTCTATGCTTTGACCTTGGCAAAACAGGCTATACTACAGATAGCTAATACAGTTAGATGGAGGTTGAATTATGCTAACCGAGTTTCGTGGCGAACTGGGGGGACGACCCCTGGTCCTAGAGTTTGGTGAGTTGGCGAAACAAGCCAACGGTTCTGTCCTAGTCCGTTATGGTGAGACCGTTGTTTTGGCCACTGCCACTATGAGCAAGACGCCTAGAGAAGGCATAGACTTTTTCCCCTTATTAGTCGATTACGAAGAGCGCATGTATGCTGCGGGCAAGATCCCCGGCGGGTGGGGCAGGCGTGAAGGAAGACCAAGTGAAGATGCGATCCTTTCTGCACGTATGATCGATCGCCCATTGCGCCCTCTGTTTCCCGATGGATTCCGCAATGATGTGCAGATCGTGGCGTCCATCCTGTCGGTGGACAAGAGCAACTCGCCCACCATCGCAGCCTTAATTGGTGCCAGTGCCGCACTACATGTCTCTGACATCCCCTTTGCCGGACCCGTTGCTGGTGTCCAGGTTGGCCTTGTAGATGGTGAGTTTGTCATTAACCCATCTCTGCAAGAGCAGGCCCACTCCGAACTCGATATTACCGTCGCCGGAACCAAAGATGCTGTGATGATGGTGGAAGCTGCAGCCAATGAGGTATCCGAAGAGGTTGCCCTTGACGCTATTAGTTTTGGACATAAAGTCATTCAAGAACTCTGTGAACTACAAGAGCAGATTCGTAGTCAAATCGGAAAAGAGAAAGCGGAAGTCATTGTTTCGCAACCTGATCCTGCCTGCGATGCATGGGTTCGGGATCGCTTTACTGATGAGGTAGCGTAGGCCGTATTGACCACAGATAAACTCGAGAGACAGCAGCTCATTGATGAGTTACAGGCCAAGGTCCATGATACGTATCTTGAAGCCAATGGCGATGAGCTTCATGAGGAACATAGCAAGACTATCGATCGTGTCTTTGACAGTGTAGTCAAAGAACAAGTGCGCAGATCCATCACCAAAGATAAGGTGAGACCTGATGGTAGAAAACCCGATGAAATTCGACCCATTACCTGTAAGGTAGGCTTGTTGCCACGTGTACACGGTACAGGTCTCTTTACCAGGGGACAGACCCAGGTCTTAACAGCATTAACCCTGGGTCTGAAATCCGATGAGCAAATGTTGGATAATCTCTCGGACGATGAGAGCAAGCGCTATATTCATCACTACAATTTCCCAGCTTTCAGCGTTGGTGAGACGCGTCCTCTACGAGGCCCAGGTCGCAGAGAAATCGGACACGGAGCATTGGCAGAACGCGCCCTCTTACCGGTAATCCCTAGCGAAGATGAATTCCCCTACACGTTGCGCCTAGTTTCTGAGGTACTAGAATCCAATGGTTCATCCTCCATGGCTAGTGTCTGTGGAAGTACTCTCAGCCTGATGGACGCTGGTGTGCCGATCAAACGGCCTGTTGCCGGTATTGCCATGGGTTTGATGATGCTTGACGATGATTTTACCATTCTCACAGACATTCAGGGTATGGAAGATGCCCTAGGCGATATGGACTTTAAAGTAGCGGGTACGAGCGAAGGCATCACTGCACTCCAGATGGATATCAAAATCGGTGGCGTCAGCAGAGAAATCATGGCTCAAGCCCTAGAACAGGCAAGACAGGGACGACTCTTTATCCTTGGGAAAATGGCTGAGGCGATTTCTGAACCCAGAAACGATTTATCTCGCTATGCCCCTAGAATCATCACGATGGAAATTCCCGTAGACAAGATTCGCGATGTGATTGGACCTGGTGGAAAGATTATCCGCGAAATCATAGCCAAGACTGGCGTCTCCATTGACATCGAAGATGATGGCAGGGTCTACATCGCGTCGGTTGAAGGCGAAGGTGGGCTCCAGGCTCAGAAGTTAGTTGAGAGCTACGTAAAGGACGTTGAGGTTGGAGAGACCTACCTCGGAACAGTGAAAAGGATCATGAACTTCGGCGCATTTGTCGAAATCCTTCCCGGAAAGGAAGGTTTGGTTCATATTTCACAATTGGAGCACCGTCGCGTGAACAAAGTCGAAGATGTGGTGAACATCGGAGATGAAGTACTGGTCAAAGTTGTAGAGATTGACCGGCAAGGAAGAATAAATCTATCACGAAAAGAAGCCTTGCCAAAAGAGAAGGAATTCGAAGCCTAGTAGAGAAATAACTTAATATAAGGGTAAAGAAGCAGGTATAATTCACAACCTGCTTTTTCATTTTTTAACATTGAGAGGAGCATGTGCATGGCCATCCTCGCTATCGACCCCCGTATGGGGACCCTCCAGGTCGCCGTATCTGACGGCAATCGATATGAAACCTCCACATTTCCCCTTCCTTCCATTGAAGACACCGTCCTCGAAGAGCAGCTTCTATCCTGGCTAGAAGCACTTGAGATCAAAAGAGGAACCATTCAGCGGATCATAGCCCCCAATCGCCATCTAGAACTTTCGGACAAGCTCAGCCGCGTGCTCAATGCCCCCGTCCGGATTATGGATCAAGCTCATCTTTCGGGTTCCTATGCTTGTGTGACTGGGACTCCTTGGTTGGAGCGCCGCTGCCTCGCGGAGACCTTCATTTTTACATATCTGGTTAAGCAGGAGTCAAGGATGAGGTCGATTGCTCTAGATGAAGGACGATTTATTGTGGCACACCTTGATGAGAGGCATCAGCTTGGTGCCCTATGCGGTCAAGAAGCGCTCGATGTTCTTACGAGTCTAGATGAAGGACCCTTTGCCCTGAGAGAAAGCGGTGGGCTTCCCTTTGATAGGGTCTTGGATTTGTGTATGGAAGGAAACAGCAGGGACGAGGTTCTGCATATCCTCCAAGAAAAGGGAGGGTTAGCCGGTTATCTCGGTTTGAAGAACCTTGAGGAACTCTGGATCTGCAAGGCCGAGGGAGCGGATCTGATTCGCGAGGCACTCATTTATCAGATAGCCAAGGAAATTGGGGCTCTAGCTACAGTCCTTGAGGGTGACGTAGATTGTATTATCCTAAGCGGTGACTTGACGAAGTACAAACCCTTCGTTAGTGCTCTGAGGGAGCGGATCGACTTTATTGCTCATGTTTCTGTTCATCCTGGAAACCAGACCCTGTCAGCCTTGCTAGCAGACGCTCAAGGTCATGTACCAAACGCAAGAATCAAGATAGAAGAGTGAGGTGTGTGTATGGGATTTTCTAAGCTAAAGAATGACCTAATGAATAGTCCGAAACGAAGTGTGACTGTTGCTTGGGGGTTAGATGAGGGAGTCTTGTTCGCCTGTCGCCAAGCACTCGATGAAGGATTCTTGCACGAGGTTATAGTTACGGGACCTACGGAACGTATCGAAGCCATCGCAGCAGAGCAAAAACTCAGCCTGGAAGGATTCTCCCTAGAAGCAGCTTCCACACCCGAGGAAGGCGCTTCTTTGGCCGTGAGTCTGATCCGACAAGGGAAAAGTGACTTGCTAATGAAAGGCAACTTGAGTACCAGCGTCATTCTTCGAGCTGTTTTGCATAAAGAACAAGGTATTCGAGCTCAAGCCCTCCTTAGCCACATAGCGACCATAGAGTTGCCAAATGGACGTCTTGTTCTGTTGACCGATGCGGCTATGAACGTTAAGCCAGACCTGGCCCAAAAAGCGCAGATCTTGGACAATGCCATTCAGTTTGCCTGGTCGATTGGCATTCCCAATCCAAAAGTCGCAGTGCTCGCATCTGTAGAGACAGTTAATCCCCAAATGCAAGACACCATCGACGCTGCTTGTCTTGCTGTCATGGGTAGGAGGGGACAGTTTAGTAAACCAGCGATGGTGGACGGTCCTTTAGCCTTTGATAACGCCTATTCCAAAGAGGCAGCAATACACAAGGGAATCCAGAGTGATGTGGCGGGCGAAGCAGACATCTTCATGGTTCAAGAACTGACTGCTGCCAATCTGCTCTATAAATCCCTATCCTTTGTAGGTGGGCTATCCGTTGCAGGACTCATCTTTGGAGCTACCTGCCCCATTGTACTCACGTCTAGAGCTGATAGCCCAGACAGCAAGTTGAATGCCATTGCTCTGTCCTGTAAAGCCCTGGGTGGGGCAGGGAACGGAAGGTAGGGAGGAAGCCAAATGGACCAACTTATCCTGGTGATCAATCCAGGGTCTACCAGCACCAAATTGGGTGTTTTTCGCAATGAGATCCAGACCCATACAACCAGTCTTTCCCATTCCAGCCAAGACTTGGCAGCTTTTGATGATATTGCGGAGCAAAAGGATTTTCGCCAAGAAGTAACTGTAAAGTGGCTTGAGGAGGTAGGTATTCCCCTCGGGTCACTGACGGCCATTGTGGCTCGGGGCGGCTTGCTGAAACCCATCCCGGGGGGCACCTACTACATCAACGAGACGATGGTGGCAGAACTAGCGGAAGGACGCTACGGAAAGCACGCTTCGAATCTAGCGGCTTTGATCGCTTTTGGCCTGAGCCAGAGGCTTGGAATTCCCTCATTCATCGTTGATCCTGTGGTCGTTGATGAACTACAACCTGTAGCCCGCATCAGCGGTAACCCGCAGATAGAGAGGATTAGTATCTCTCACGCACTGAACCAAAAGGCCATAGGGCAGAAAACTGCAGCTCTGCTAGGCAAAGGCTATGATGAGCTAAACTTGATTGTAGCCCACTTAGGCGGAGGTATATCTGTGGGAGCGCATCGCAAGGGACGAATTATCGATGTGAATCAAGCCCTATCGGGGGAGGGACCATTTTCTCCCGAACGAGTCGGTTCCGTTCCCACCATTGGTTTAGTACACCATTTCTTTGACCAAAAAGCCACGAAGGCTCAGCTGATGCGAGAGTTCGTTGGTCGTTCAGGCCTAGTTGCCCACCTTGGATCAAACGATAGCCGTGAAATTGTGAAACGAATCGAACAAGGCGATGAAAAGGCTTTGTTTTATTATGAAGCAATGTGTTATCAAATTGCTAAAGAAATCGGCAGGATTAGTACCGTCTTATGCGGTATAGTTGATCAGATCGTCTTAACGGGTGGTCTCGCCTATTCCTCAGAACTCGTTGCTAGGGTCAAAGAACGTGTGGAGTTCATTGCTCCGGTGACGGTCATCCCTGGCGAAAACGAACTCGAAGCCCTAGCCGTTGGCGCCTTAAGGGTTCTAACAGGGCAAGAAGAAGGTCGGACTTATGCGTAGATACGTTCATGTATGATGGTGGAGGGGAGGTGAACTGATGCCTAGAGGTCAAGTTATCGTTAATCAAGAACTCTGTAAGGAGTGTAGTTTGTGCGTTGTTGCCTGTCCCCATGGGGTCTTGGCAATCGGTAAAGCGATTAACAAGAAAGGCTATCATCCCGTTGAAGCAGTTGCACCCGAGAAGTGTACGGGATGTACTATGTGTGCAGTCATGTGTCCTGATGTGGTGCTAACCATAAAACGAAAGAGCCCCGAAAGGAAGTGAGCGTATGGCAAAGATCTTAATGAAAGGGAATGAAGCCCTATCCGAAGCTGCCATTCGGGCTGGGTTAAAGGCTTTTTATGGCTATCCTATTACACCTCAAAACGAAGTTCCCGCTTACATGGCCGAGCACTTACCCCTAAGGGGTGGTGTATACTTGCAGGCCGAGAGCGAAGTCTCCGCCATCAATATGGTCTATGGTGCCGCAGGCGCGGGTGTGCGAGTGATGACATCTTCATCAAGCCCTGGTATCAGTTTGAAGCAAGAGGGCATCTCCTATATCGCTGCTGCTCAGCTTCCCTGTGTGATCGTAAACGTGGTTCGTAACGGTCCTGGCTTGGGGGGAATACAACCGGCCCAGGGCGACTATTTCCAGGCGGTGAAAGGCGGCGGGCACGGCGATTATCGTCTGATCGTCTTGGCACCCGGTAATGTACAAGAGATGGCCGATTTGACAACCCTCGGTTTTGATTTAGCAGACAAGTGGCGTAATCCAGTGATGATTCTAAGTGATGGAATCCTAGGGCAAATGATGGAGCCTGTTGTCTTTTCAGAAGACGGTGCTGTATCAGAGGTCGATAAACCATGGGCAACCAATGGTGCAGCTGGCCGGGAGCGTAACATTGTCAATTCATTAGATATCATTCCAGACAAGGCTGAGAAGAACATGCTCAGATTGTTGGAGAAATATGACCAGATCAAGGCAGAAGAGGTCCGTTGGCAAGAGCACAATACAGAAGATGCCGATGTGATCCTGGTAGGCTACGGTACCTCAGCCCGTGTGGCCAGGTCAGCCATGGAGCTAGCTCGAAAAGAGGGCCTTAAGGTCGGACTATTCAGACCCATTACTCTGTGGCCATTCCCTGAACAGCGCTTAGCAGAGCTGGCTAAAGCGGGTCGATCCTTCTTAGCTGTAGAAATGAGCGCAGGTCAGATGATTGAAGACGTGCGCTTGGCCGTAAATGGCGTAAGTCCCGTTCACCTATCCAATCGCCTCGGTGGCATGGTTCCTACTCCCGAGGATGTCTTAGAAAAAGTTCGTGAGATTCTGGAAGGGAGGGTCAGCTAGTGAAAACGGTCTTTCAGAAACCTGAAGCATTGACGGATATGCCAATGCACTATTGTCCTGGTTGTACCCATGGTATCATCCATCGTCTGGTTGGCGAAGCCATCGATAGTCTCGCAATTCGGGAGCAAACCATTGGTGTGGCCAGCGTTGGCTGTTCTGTGTTTGCCTATGATTATTTCAACTGTGATATGCAACAGGCCGCACATGGTAGGGCCCCTGCAGTGGCTACTGGCATTAAGCGAGTCTTGCCAGAGTCGATGGTATTCACCTACCAGGGTGATGGCGACTTGGCCTCAATCGGTATGGCTGAGATTGTTCATGCTGCAGCCAGGGGTGAGAACATTACTGTTGTTTTCGTTAATAACGCCATCTATGGAATGACCAGTGGTCAGATGGCTCCCACCTCGTTGCTTGGGCAAAAGACAGCCACATCACCTCGGGGACGTACTGTAGAGGAAATGGGCTATCCCATCAAGATGTGCGAACTGTTGGCAACCTTGGAAGGACCAGCCTATCTAGCCCGCGTTTCGACCCATGATTCCCGTCATGTTCTGCAAGCTGGGAAAGCCATCAAGAAGGCCTTTGAAATCCAGCAACAGAAGAAGGGTTTCGCCATGGTAGAAGTCCTATCAACCTGCTCAGTAAACTGGGGGATGACTCCGGTGAAAGCACTGGGCTGGCTTGAAGAAAACATGATCCCCTACTATCCCCTCGGTGTGTACAGAGATGTCACCGCAAAGGAGGGCAACTAATGGCTGAGATAATTATTGCAGGATTTGGTGGTCAAGGTGTGTTGGTACTAGGCCAAATGATTACCTATTCAGGCATGATAGAAGATAAAGCGGTTTCTTGGTTCCCATCTTACGGACCAGAACAGAGGGGTGGAACATGCAATTGCTCTGTTGTCATTGCTGAGGACGAGATCGGATCGCCCCTCGTAACAGTACCAACCACCGCAATTGTCATGAACGCTCCCTCATTTGATCGCTTTGAACCGAAGGTGGGGAAAGGTGGTCTGCTCATCTACAACTCATCCCTCATTGACAAGAAGTCAGAGCGCGATGATATCCGGGTCATAGCGGTTCCCGCCAATCAGATTGCCGATGAGTTAGGGAATGCCCGAGTGGCTAACATGGTTCTCTTGGGTACATTGCTTGAAGCGACCAATGTCGTAAAGACCGAAAGCGTAGAAAAGGCATTGAAGAATGTGCTGTCTGAACGGCACCATGATCTGATTCCCCTAAATATGCAAGCTTTGGAGAGAGGACGGGCATACCAATAGCAAATCCTAGAGGGAGGCTAGTGGTGTGGAGTGTTCTGTCAGGTGGGGAGTTGTCCAGGAAGTAAGTAATTTCGAAGCGAAGCAAGAACTTGTAGTTGAGATAGATTCTGTTCAAGCAAGAGCCATCAACTATCCTGAACTTACAGGTCTTTGCCAAGCTGGTGATCAAGTTTTACTCAATACAACGGCCGAGCTCCTCAAGCTCGGTACTGGAGGCTGGCACTACGTTCTCGCCATAGTCGGGCGGGAACGTAGTCTTTCTAAGCAGGGACACATTATGAAGCTGCGTTATACGCCGCTTCAGGGACGTACCCTATCTGTAGAAGAAGAGGAGAGCCCCTATCATGAGATAATGGCCAAGGCCGACTCTCTGGAAGGCTTGCCTGTTGCAGTTGGAAGCCTGCACAGCATGCTTGTACCCTT
>JAAZLY010000205.1 GCA_012799115.1 Bacillota bacterium | reverse complement strand
GGCCTCAAAGTAGGACTGACCCGAGAGACCGATCGCGATGTGAGTCATCTCGTGAATGAAGGAACCCGCCATCGCCGGGATTTGCTCGGTCGTTTCAAGCTCATGAATCAGGCCCAATTAGGAATGAGTGTTCACACGAATGCTAGCAAAGACCCTAAGCAATCTGGTGCGATTGTTTTTTACATGAAAGATCAATATATCGACGAGATCTATGCTAGACTAGTCTTGGAGGAACTTGAGAAAGTCCAAATCCTTCATGAGCCGAGTCCCATTCCCCGTACGACTCTCCTGTTACCCAAGGCCACGCCACCAGTCTTGCTCGTTGAAGTTGGATTTATGTCGAACTCCGCAGATTTGGCTAGGCTTGGCGATCCACAGTTTCGCTCCAATGTAGCCATGGCACTTTGCAGTGGGATCTTGCGGTTCATGGATTGGCGTGACTCAGAGCAGAGCGAATTTAGTCCTTGATGAGCGAAAGCAACCCTTGGATTACAGCATTGAGTACAGGGATGATCTCCGACAGATAACGTTCGAAATCCTCTGGAGCGCTACCATCAGCCAGATCGGAGATGGCACGCACGATCAAATGAGGGATCCGATTTGCTGCAGCCACTTGGGCGATCGCTGCGCCTTCCATTTCAGCGCAAAGTGCCTGTGGAAAGAAGTCGCGTATCTCTTGTTTCTGTTCCCGGGAACTGATAAACTGGTCGCCCGATACGATTAAGCCTTGGTGAAGGCGATCAGCCTGGATTTCCTTCTGTGCCGCCATTAGAGCTAGTTGGAGTAAATGGCTATCAGCCTTGAACGTACTTTCTGCGAGCCGGGGGATGACTCCGCGGGCATAACCAAACTTGCGGACATCAAAGTCATGTTGGGCTGAATGCGTGCCTAGAACAAGATCGGCAATGCGGACGTTCGGGCTTATTCCCCCCGCAATACCGCTGTTAATGATGTAGGCGGGCCTGAAACGATCGATCACATATTGCGTGGCTATGGCGGCGTTAACTTTGCCAATACCGCAGCGAACGACAACAACGTCGCGATTTCCCAAGCTACCTTGGAAGACTGGCATGTCCAAGAACTGGGATTCAAACTGGGGAACGGGGGTTAAGCCTTGACTTAGTTCTTCCACTTCCTCATCCATGGCACCAATGATTGCGATAGGTTTTTCCACATGATCACCTCGTTTTCAGTTTACCACAAAGGATGTTCCGAGGGAAGGTAAAGGGAGCGTCCTGTCGTATTCTAACATCATACCTAGTCTTAAACACAGGAGATGAACTCAGTATGAATCAGTTAAACCTTAATTACAAATACGCCGCTCAGTTTGTGACAGAAGCCGAGATGGAACTGCTTGAACCTGCTGTCAAACTCGCCCATGACCAACTTCATAGCGGTAAAGGGCCGGGGAATAGCTTTTTGGGTTGGCTTGATCTACCCAAGAATTACGATCAGGCAGAGGTGCTTGCTGTGAAAGAAGCAGCACGGCGTATACAAGAGAACTCCGATATTCTCATTGTCGTAGGTATCGGCGGTTCGTATCTTGGGGCTCGAGCCGCCCTTGAGATGCTCACTCATTCCTTTCATAACATGCTTGACGCCGAACAACGGAAAACACCGAGGGTTTTCTTTGTAGGACATGCTATCAGTGACAGGTATCTACAAGGTCTCCTTGATCTTGTGGGCGATCACGACTTCTCGGTCAATGTTATCTCGAAGTCGGGAACAACGACAGAACCGGCCATTGCATTTCGTATTTTCAAGAACCTCCTAGTAGAGAAATATGGTGTCGAGGGAGCCCGTGAGCGGATCTATGTCACCACTGATGCTAGCCAGGGAGCTCTCAGGTCTATGGCAAATGCCGAAGGCTATACATCCTTCGTGATTCCTAGCAATATTGGGGGACGCTTTTCTGTGCTAACGCCTGTGGGACTTCTCCCCATGGCTGTTGCCGGGATTGACATTGATGAAGTGCTCCAAGGTGCCAGAGAAGCTTTAGGATGGTATCAAGACCCTGTTCTCAAGGACAACGTAGCCTACCAATATGCGGCCCTGAGAAATATCCTCTACCGCAAGGGGAAAAACATTGAGGTGCTCGTGAATTATGAACCATCGTTGCAGTATTTTAGCGAATGGTGGAAGCAACTCTATGGTGAGAGTGAAGGGAAGGATCAGAAGGGGATCTTTCCTGCTAGCGTCAATTTCACGTCTGATTTGCATTCTATGGGGCAATGGATTCAAGACGGTACTCGCAACATCTTTGCTACCACCATGTGGGTGAACCAAACAGGGCAGGAGTATGCCATCCCGACCAGCCTAGATGATGGCGATGGCATCAATTACCTTGCTGGGAAGTCCCTGAGTTATGTGAACCACAGAGCCTTTCAGGGAACCATCTTGGCTCACACAGATGGAGGAGTTCCCAATCTCGTATTGGAGATTCCGAGCATGAGTCCTTTCTACTTCGGTGCCTTGGTGTATTTCTTTGAAAAGGCCTGTGCCATAAGCGGCTATTTATTGGGGGTCAATCCCTTTGATCAACCTGGCGTAGAGGCTTACAAGACAAACATGTTTGCACTCTTGGGCAAGCCAGGCTATGAAGCACGAGAAAAAGAGCTCAAGCAGAGATTGAAATAGGGGGTCATAAGATGGTTCAGACTCTCTATCCGTTAACGTTTCAGCCGATTTACAAGGAGAAGATTTGGGGGGGACGCAGACTCTACGATTTGTTCCAGCGCCCGTTGCCCGATGGTCTCATCGGTGAGAGTTGGGATGTTGCAGCTCACAAAAACGGCACAAGTGTGGTGGAAAACGGACCCCTAGCAGGAAGAACCTTGACTGAAGTCACTCGCGATCTGGGTGGAGATAGTTTTCCCCTCCTGTTTAAGCTGATCGATGCGCAGCAAGATCTGTCTGTACAGGTTCATCCAGATGATGAGTATGTCAGGACATCTACAGGTGAACGCTTTGGCAAGACAGAGATGTGGTATATTGTGCACAGCGATCCGGGAGCTTGGATTGTTTGGGGACTGCGACCGGGGGTCACAAAGGAAGGGTTTACGCATGCTCTGAAATCTGGCGGAGCCGAGCTTTTGTCTTGTCTCAACAGAGTTCCAGTCAAGCCTGGAGAGCTGTATCCGATCTCGGCTGGATTGGTTCACGCCTTGGGGGCTGGAGTTGTTGTTGCCGAGTTACAGCAGAATTCCGATACCACGTATCGGGTCTATGACTGGGATCGTGTTGATGCCCAAGGACGAGCGCGGGAACTCCATGTGGAGCAAGCGCTAGAGGTCATCGACTTTTCGCCAGAAGCCCTAGATCCAAACTATCAAATGGCCCGCTGCGCACACTACTTTCAGATGCAGGTTTTGGAGAAACCCCAAGCCTATGAACTCGAACCCCGCCAGGGTTATCAGATTCTCACGAGTCTGCAGGGACAGGCCAGGATTTCCTGGAATGGAAGGGAACTCCCCTTGGCATCTGGTCAATCATGTCTAATACCGCCTGGCATAGGCTTCTGTGACTTGAGTGCTGATGGTATAGTGCTCTGCGGTTCTAGCACGATAATGGAGTGAGTTCTATGTTGTGTCAGCATGCCTTGATCCTCTTGCCTTTATTTGTGGCCACATTGGAGCTGGCTATTCCTTTCTTCTCTAAGACAAGTGGACTGATTTATCTGTCCTTGGTCACGTTCATCTTTATCGTGGCTCCTAAGCGATGTGCCATTGGTGATTGGCGTAAGATCCTTCCATCTGCTCTGATCAGTGCCTTAGGAGCCGTAGCAACCTTTGCCTTGGCTAACCATCTTGATCTTGGCCCTTTGGTAGCATCGGCCATAGTGGGTCTCGTGGGTACATTCTTCTTAGCGGAGGATGATCAGCTCAAGATATACTTGGGCGCCTTTGTGGGTATGACTTCAGTTGCCCGCTTTCCCTCCCTTGGCCTTGTGGTTGTGGCAGGCTTGGTCGGAGGAGTCCTTTGGCAGGTTTTGAACGAGACCTGGAACGGAGTAGGTGGCAGGCTCGGAACCATAGCGGCCGCAGCAGTCCTGGTTGTCGTTCTGACTCTAGGAGGTGGTCTGTAGTGTCCGTTCTCTTGGCAATGAGTCTTGGGTTATTGTGGGGTTTTGCAGGTTATACACTGCGGAAAAGGACGAAACTATCTGTGGTTGCTGTGTCTTCCTGGTTGACTCTAGTGGCTGCTTTAGTGTTACCCAGGTTTTTTCATGAGGGCTATCTCTTTGCCCTCATTTGTACTGCAGTTTCCTATGTTGTTATGTCCAGTTCCAATCGCTTAGAGAAACTTTGGGAGACGCTAGTTGTGTGCTTGATCTGTACATTGTTAGTGTATTTTGGGCAGGACGTTTTGGTAGGTATAGGAGGTCGTCTCGGCACCTTGGCTGCTCTATCTGCCCTAATCTTCATCGTACCGAAGGTACACTTTGGCTTGCTTAAGGCTAGAAGGAGGTAGATGGAAGTGAGACGACTGTTAATGAGTCTGATTCTCGTGGGCATGATCTTACTCTCAAGCCCTGCCTATGCAAATATGATCAGGGTTGTGACCACCTTCTCCATCCTGGAGGATTTTGTGCAACAGGTGGGTGGAGAAAAGGTCGAAGTGAGCTCATTGATCCCCCGCGGAGTGGATCCACACACCTGGGAGTCCACCCCAAAGGAGGTACGACTGGTAGCCCAGGCGGATCTTCTTGTGGCCAATGGCGGAGGCTTTGATGATTGGCTTCTTCCTTTAGTCAAAAACGCCGCCAAACCCGAAGCGGATCTGATCATAGCTTCACAGGGATTAGAGGCAATTGAGCACGATCACGACCATGGCCATTCACACCATCACGCTGGTGATCCACACTTTTGGTTAAGTGTTCCTAACGCTATCTCTTATGTCCATCAGATAGCTCAAGCCTTGGTCAGCCTTGCTCCTGGAGATGCCGCCTATTTTGAAGAGCGTACGAACACCTATATCGAAGAGTTGGTGGAGCTTGATCGATGGATGGTCGATGCGCTTGACGGTATTTCTGCCGAAAATCGCATTATTGTCACGTACCACAATGCCTTTAGTTATCTGGCGGAGCAATATGGCTTTGAGGTTGCGGAGTTTCTTGTTGCTAATCCAGACTCTGAACCATCTCCCAGGGACTTGGCTCGTTTGATCAATCTCTTGCAGGGCAATGGACGTCGGGCTGTATTCACCGAACCACAGCTTGCTAGCGGTACCCGCTACATGCAAACCCTAGTAGACGAAGTCGGTGGTGAACTTTTTGTTCTCTACAGTGACAGCCTAAGCAAAGAGATTTCCACATACGTGGAGATGATGAAGCATAATACGTACACTCTACTGGAGGCGTTAGAATAATGTCTCATGGCCACGCGACTGAGCTCGCTTTGAAGATCGAAAACCTAACCGCTGGATATCCAGATAATGTGGTTCTGAATGATGTGTCCTGGCAAGT
>JAAZLY010000204.1 GCA_012799115.1 Bacillota bacterium | reverse complement strand
GACCTTCATCTATCCTTGGACTCTGTTTTCGGGTATGCAGTTGGATGAGTATCGAGGTCTGATGGCTGCCAGTGTCTTTGTTGTCTATTTCTTGATTCGACATGTGGAGAATCCGGCTTGTTTCTTGGATGCTCTGGTTCCGTCCATTGCCTTAATCCAATCACTAGGATATCTAGGGTCGAGTATCCTCGGGCGGGAGACGTTAAGCCCATGGGGTGTTGATCTGGGCGAGTTTGTTCTGCACCCCTTACCACTTTATTCGGCCCTGGCCTACTATGTCATTTTTTCCTTTCTGTGGATGATGCGTCGTAACCTACGTTATGATGGCCAGTTGTTCCTGGGCTACCTGAGTCTCAGTGCCCTGGCCCAGCGCATATTGATGTCTTATCGCGAGGTATTTGGAGAGTCGACAAATCCCTGGCTCTATACCATCGCCTTTTTGATCTTCGGTTCCGCCTGGATGTATTTTCACCTACGGACGCCGTTTACCGATTCTAGGCGCCGCAGGGATCTTACCGATTGGCGTTCCTGGCTTGTCTATCTTGCCTCGGTTCTAGGCGTTGGCCTGATTATGGTTCGATTCTTTTATTGGCGTTTCAGTTAAAAGGGGGTGGCGGCATGTTGAAAGACTGGGTACGTACCCGGCTCGAACAGGAGTCTCACCGGCTCACACCGCAAAGGGAAGCGGTAGTGGATGTGCTCATTGCCAATGCAGATGATCATTTGTCGGCTGAAGACGTTCACATGCACACCAAGAAGCTTCACGGAGAGATCGGTTTAGCGACAGTGTATCGGAACCTAGAACTTCTGGAGAAGCTTGGCATCATTCATCGTCTTGACTACGGAGATGGTCAGAATCGTTATGAGATACGCCTTGGTGCCGAAGAGGAGCACTATCATCATCATTTGATCTGCACCGGATGTGGTGCTATCGGCGAGTTCCATAGCGATCTGTTGGAGAGTATTGAACGGCGGATTGCGGAGGAGACTGGTTTTAAGGTAACCGATCATTGTCTGCGGTTCTTCGGGCTCTGTGAGAGTTGCTTGCGATCTTCCGAAGGCGAAGATGCTTGACAGAGGGAGCTTAAACATTGTATTATGGGTGTAATTAGCATAAGAGCGTTGATGGGGAGTAGTAGATGGACTAACGCTTTCAGAGAGGAAAGCCTTGAGCTGCGAGCTTTCTAAGTAGGTGGCCATCGAAGTCGCCCCGGAGCTTCTTGAGTAAACTGTAATGTACAGTGAGTTGTGGTACATTGCACGAGCTCAAGACGGTAGTTACGTTATAGCTTCTGAGAGCTTCCTGCTTAGGCAGGGAGAATTAAGGTGGTACCGCGAGCTTAGCTTTTCGTCCTTACAAGGCGAAAGGCTTTTTTTATTTCAACGAGGGAGTGACGATCATGGAGAAGATCTACGATCCAAGACAGGTAGAGAAGAAGTGGTATGACTACTGGGAGAAAAATGGTTATTTTCACCAGGAAGTCGATGCAACGAGGGAGCCATTCTGTGTGGTAATCCCACCACCTAACGTTACAGGGCAACTGCATATGGGTCATGCCCTCGATAATACCTATCAGGACATTTTCGTGCGCTGGAAGCGTATGCAGGGACACAATACGGTGTGGATCCCAGGCACAGACCATGCTGGTATTGCGACCCAAGCAAGAGTAGAGGGGCACATTCGCGCTACCGAGGGAAAAACCAAAGACGATTTAGGGCGCGATGAGTTTCTTAAACGTACCTGGGCTTGGAAGGAAGACTACGGCAACCAGATTCTCAATCAGCTCAAGAAGTTAGGCGCCTCTCTGGATTGGGAGAGAGAACGCTTCACCATGGACGAGGGCTGTTCTCGTGCTGTGCGCGAGGTCTTTGTTCGTCTCTTTGAAAAAGGGTTGATTTATCAGGGGAACTATAGTGTAAACTGGTGTCCCGCTTGTTCCACAACTCTCTCTGACATTGAAGTAGAACACGAGGATGCCACCGGGAAGCTCTACCATGTGAGGTATCCCTTCAGTGATGGAAGTGGCTTTATTGAAATCGCTACAACCAGACCGGAGACCATGCTAGGCGATACAGCGATAGCCGTGAACCCCAGAGATGAGCGCTATGAACATCTGATTGGCCGATTGGTAACAGTGCCCCTCGTTGAACGCCAGGTTCCCATCATCGCAGACGATTATGTGGATCTAGAGTTCGGTACCGGAATGGTTAAGATAACTCCAGCTCACGATCCTAACGACTTTGAGATCGGATTGCGCCACAACTTGCCCGAAGTTCAGGTCATAGGTTTA
Organism: Bacillota bacterium; assembly: GCA_012799115.1. Taxonomy (GTDB): domain Bacteria; phylum Bacillota; class Limnochordia; order Darwinibacteriales; family Darwinibacteriaceae; genus UBA5420. Next base: position 12,686 of record JAAZLY010000204.1, on the reverse strand, counting down.
GATGCACAGATGACTGCGGAAGCAGGGCGTTACGCCGGCCTTGATCGCTATGAAGCTCGTCAGCAGATCGTTCGAGACCTCGAAGAACTAGGTCTTTTGGTTAAGGTTGAAGACCATGAGCATGCTGTAGGCCAATGCTATCGCTGTAGCACTGTCGTAGAGCCGGTTGTTTCCAAGCAGTGGTTTGTGAAAATGGAGCCTCTGGCAAAAGCGGCCATTGCTGCCGTAGAGAACGGTGAGATCCGGTTTATACCTGAGCGCTTTAGCAAGAATTATCTGCGCTGGATGGAAAACTTGAGGGATTGGTGCATCTCCCGGCAACTCTGGTGGGGTCACCGGATTCCTGTATGGTACTGCAAAGACTGCGGCGAGACCTTCGCTACGGTTGAGGATAATCCAGCTACATGCCCTAGCTGCGACTCCACGCGTATAGAACAAGATCCTGATGTACTGGACACTTGGTTTTCGTCTGCTCTGTGGCCCTTTTCTACACTAGGGTGGCCTGATCAAACGGAAGAACTGGCCCATTTCTATCCTACAGCCGTGCTAATCACCGGTTTTGACATTATCTTCTTCTGGGTTGCACGAATGATTGTGATGGGCTACGAATTTATGGGCGATCGTCCTTTTAACGAAGTTATGATCCATGGTCTAGTAAGGGACGCTCAAGGGAGAAAAATGAGCAAATCCCTAAACAACGGGGTAGATCCTCTTGACGCCATTGAGGAATACGGCGCCGATGCCCTCCGCTTTAACCTGGTAATTGGAGTCGCGCCTGGTAATGATATGCGGTATGTTCCAGAGAAAGTAGAGGCGTATCGTAATTTTGCCAACAAGATCTGGAATGCATCGAGGTTTGCCTTGATGAACTTGGAAGACTTCAACTATCGTAAACAGAATATGGGTTCCCTCGACTTGACGACGATGGATCACTGGATCTTAAGTCGCTATGAGTCAACTGCCAAGGAAGTAACACGCTTCTTGGAGCGCTATGACGTTGGAGAAGGTGCCCGAGTCTTATATGAGTTTATCTGGAACGAACTCTGCGACTGGTATATCGAACTAATCAAACCTAGACTCTATGGGAAGAAGGGTGAAGAATCCCGCTACGTAGCCCAGTATGTCCTCTGGTACGTGCTGAAGGGTACACTTGAACTGCTCCACCCCTACATGCCTTTTATCACAGAAGAGATTTGGCAGAATCTCCCCCATGATGGAGAGACCATTATGCTAACGGCCTGGCCCGAACCAGAAGGTCTTACATCACCTAGTCGCGAGAAGACGATGCGGACGATCATGGCCATTATCACGGAGATTCGAACAATGCGTAGTGAGAAGAATGTTCCCCCAGGTCGCAAGATCACTGCGATTTGCCAGGCGGACGACGACGTGCAAGCCATCCTAGCTGAATCCATGGACGACATCTTGAACCTAGCAGGTTTAGAAACCTTAATCCTACAGGATGTCGGTGAAAAACCTGTCAAGGCTCTCAGTGCTGTGGTTGAAGGGGTTAATATCTTCTTGCCCCTTGCCGATCTAGTCGACACGGAAGCAGAGATTGCCAGGATAAAAAAGGAGTTAGAACAGACAGAGCGAGAGCTTGAACGGGCACAAAGTAAATTACAGAACGAAGGATTTATGATGAAAGCACCTCCGCAGGTGGTTGAGAAAGAGCGGGAAAAGGTGGAATCGTACCGGGCAACAGTCGAACGGTTGCAGAGCTTACTCCAGGAGATGCAGGACTAGATGAAAACGATGGTTCAGAGAGAACGTTTTGGCAGTCACTTAGGCCTTGAGAGAATTGGGCACGTCTGCGATGCCTTGGGAAATCCACAAGAGGACTTCCGATGCATTCATATAGCTGGCACAAGTGGCAAGGGATCAGTTTCTGCTCTCCTGTCAGGGGTACTGCGGCGAAGCGGATTTAAGGTGGGGACCTTTACCTCTCCCCACCTGGTCAACTATAGTGAACGCTTTCAAGTGAATGGAGTACCAATCGACGATGAAACGCTGGAAGAGGTTGTAGGTAGGGCAGAAGTTGCCTGTAAAGAAGTGGAGTCTATGTATCCCCAATTCGGTCCGGTGACAGAATTTGAGTTGGCTACCGCTGTAGCCTTTCTCTACTTTCAAAAAGTGCAAGTTGATCTTGCGGTCATTGAAACAGGATTGGGTGGGCGGTTAGACAGCACGAATATTGTCAAGCCGATCTTGACCGTAATTACGACCATAGGTCTTGATCACCAGGATCGTCTAGGCTCGACTCTGCAAGAGATCGCTGTGGAGAAAGGCGGCATTATCAAGGAAGGTGTTCCGATCATTAGCGGCGTTCAGGCGCCTATTGCTGAGGCTACTCTCAAGCACATTGCCGAGGAGAAGTCTGCACAATGGAGAAGCACTAAGGATGTGCCCTGGGTTGGCCATGGCTGGAGTCTTGCTGGGGGAAACCTAACCTTCCCTGGAATCGGTTCGGTCCGTACGGGTTTGCTGGGTACCCATCAATTACAAAATGCTGCTACCGCCCTTATGGCCTTGTTGGAATTACGTGGGCTAGGATTTACGATTCCCCTCGCCTCCATTCTAGAGGGGTTCGAAAACGTGGTATGGCCCGGCCGCCTTGAGGTAGTATCAAGGGACCCCTTCATCTTGCTCGATGGCGCTCACAACGAAGAGGGTATGGCCGCTTTGGCTGAGAGTCTTGGTCAGCTGCAACATGAGGTCGGGGAGCAGTTTACGCTTCTCTTCGGGATGTTGAACAATAAGAACCTAGATCTCTTGGATCCGCTCCTGCCGTTGGCCAAACGTTTTGTGTTTTCGCAGGCAGATAGTGGGCGCCTACCTGCTATGCAGCCAGCGGTCATGGTGGATTATGTCCGGAGTCAAGGAGTCGAAGCCGTCGGATACGATTCGTTATCGGAGGCGCTCGAGGATGCTGTACAGACCGCGCCCCTTTGCATCTGCGGCTCACTCTACTTGATCGGCTCAGTTAAGAGGATTTTCCGTCCGAATCTGTAATTATATGGTGAGGGGGATGGCTATGAGCGCAAAGAAGAAAAAGAGTTCAAAACAAAGCACAAACCTCTTAATAACCCTAATTACTGTTAGTGTTGTCTTTGTATTCTTTGGCTACTTAATTGGCACTTATGCGATTGGAGCCCTGCAACAGCAACATCAGACAAACACGCAACTAGCAAGACAGGGGGTCAGTGTTACTGCTCCTGTCGCTCCAAGAGAGACGACCCCGCCGCCGGCGGCTTCGCCACAGCCTCGGGTCACTGAAGAGGTTTCGGCTCCTCCTCCGCAGGCGACGACTCCGCAACAAAGCGCGGCGCTCTACCGCGTTCAGGTTGGCGTTTTTTCCGAACGGGCTAATGCGGAGCGGATGGTGACAATGCTCAAAGACGCAGGCTATGAGGGGATCATTCTGTCTGGGCCCCCCTATAGGGTACAGACTGGTGCTTTTAGCTCCCAGGAAAATGCTTCGAGGCTCGTTGATGAGTTGGTCCAGAAAGGATTTGAAGCAATCATCGTCCGTTGATTGTTGACAGTCGATGGACACTTTGCTATTCTAAATGAGGACTTTGTGAAAAAGGGGGCGAAGATGAATGGCATTTAAAATTGGTACTTCTTGCATAAGTTGTGGTCTGTGCTCGTCAGAGTGTGCTGTTGAAGCGATTAGTGAAGGAACTGAACATTATACGATTGATGCTGACGCATGCATTGATTGTGGAGCTTGTGCAGATGTTTGTCCAGAAGGTGCAATTAGCGAAATGTAACTAGCATAACCCCCTCCGCCCGTTCATAGTAATGAATTGGGTGGGAGGGAGTTTTTTTGAGGACAAAACGGCGCAGGCGCAAACGTTCTAGGGGTCGCTCTTGTCTTCCCCTAGTCATTCTGTTCGTGATATTGGTTGGGTTACCGGCATTGTTAGTTCGCAGTTGCACGGTCTCTTTTTTTTCTCCTAAGGAAATCCCCCTTGTGGGGCTATGGGACGCGGAGCATAGTAAGCTTCTTTCAATGACTCTAGAAGAATATGTACAGGGTGTGGTGGCTGCGGAGATGCCTGCTAGCTTTGAACTTGAAGCTCTAAAGGCTCAAGCCGTGGCAGCTAGGACATATGCTTTGAGGCGCATATTGCGTGATGAACGCATTGCGGAGCACCCTGAAGCACATCTTTCCTCTGACTTCCAATCTGGCCAGGCTTGGATCTCGTGGGATACTTTCTTGAAGCGCAATGCCGGGGCGGCTGGTGTAGCCCTACAACGCAAGATTAAACGAGCGGTGAAGCAGACAGAAGGAATCGTCGCCCTCTATGATGATGAGCCAATCTTGGCCGTCTACCACTCTAGTAGCGGTGGGCGAACTGAAAACTCCGAGCATTACTGGAGTGAGTCTCTCCCATATCTACGTTCTGTGGATGATCCCTATAGTCTCAAAGCACCTAACCATTACTCGACCGCTACCATTCAGCTCAGCAACTTGGCGAAGGTGCTCGATGTTTCCAGTGTTAAGAACTTCAAAGTCGTCGAACGTTATCCTTCGGGTAGGGTCAAGACCGTTGAAGTAGGCGAGAAGTGGTTCAGCGGGCGAGAAATCAGACAGAGATTGTCCCTACGGTCAACCTGGTTTACAGCGGAAATCCTTGGTAACGAGATGGTTTTTTCAGTCTGGGGCTATGGTCATGGCGTGGGGATGAGCCAATATGGGGCACAAGCGATGGCCGGAGCGGGGTATGGTTACTCTGAAATTCTCCAATACTATTACCAGGGAATTGAGCTAAGTCAAGCTTATTGACCGGGGAGTGGAGGAGGACGATGAGGACAGACTATGACCTAGAACGCCGTAGGTTCGACCTGCAGGAGCAATTTTTGCGACCAGGCGATCTTTGGTATGCCCAGTCGCACTACAGGCATTTAGATGGTTGGCAGATGAACCGAAACAGGATTCAACACGACAGATATCTCTTCGAAGTGGGAAAGGAGCTTGGATTGACCACCCTACCCCATTGGCAACGTTAGGCTAGAGTCCAGTATGGACTCTCTTTTTTTGAGAAGGGAATTGACCAATAAGGGTGAATACCATACATAGCTAAGATAAGGTGGCAATGTTTATGAATCTAATCCTTGCATCGCAATCGCCTCGCCGCAAAGCATTACTCGAGCAGTTTGGTTTTACCTTTTCGGTTGAAGTCGTACCGTCGCTAGAAGTCGAAGAAGGTGAACCGCTGGTAGTAGCCCGGACTAATGCTCTTGCTAAGGCTGTTCCGGTCAGCCAAATTTTCCCAGACTGCCTGGTTCTAGGTGCTGACACGATTGTTACTCTAGATGGGCAGATCCTAGGCAAACCTGTGGACGCAGAGGATGCGTATTCTATGTTGAGGTTTTTAAGTGGGCGAGAACATAACGTAACAACCTATGTGGTCTTGAGCCGTAACGGTCAAGTCGTCCGCGATTTCAGCGAAACTACTAGCGTACAGTTTCGTCACCTCGACGATGAGGAAATCAGGGCGTATATTGCCACTGAAGAACCCTTTGACAAGGCTGGCGGTTACGGCATTCAAGGGTTTGGTGGACTACTTGTGAAAAGCATCAAAGGTTGTTATTATAATGTAGTAGGGTTACCCATGCCGAGTTTGGCCGAGCATTTGCGCTCACTCGGTATAGAAGTGTACACCTTTACCTAGGCTTCGCTCAATGCCCAGGGAATGGGGAAGGAGCAAGAATTGATAAAGGCTGTAAAGATGAAAGATGTACCTGTAGAGGAGCGTCCCAGGGAGCGTTTGATTCGTCATGGAGCGGATCGCTTGGCCAATAAGGAACTACTGGCCATTTTGCTTCGTACTGGTAATCGGCGGGAGTCAGCCCTGGCATTGGCAGAGCGACTTCTATCTCACTTTGGTTCATTGCCAGAACTGGCCACAACAAGTTATGAGGACTTGCTCAGGGTAAACGGTATTGGGCCGGCTAAAGCAACAGACATTATAGCGGCATTTGAGTTAGCTCGGCGACTTGGCGAATCTCGCATGGAGTTTCAAGGTGTTGTGAACAGCCCTAAGGACGCAGCGCAGCTGGTTATCCGGGAGTTGAGCCTGGCAGACAAAGAGCATTTTATGATCATTATGCTGAACACGAAGCACCGGGTGATTGCTAAAAAGGTAATCTCCATAGGTCATTTACAGGCCTCGCTTGTCCATCCTCGTGAGATGTTTAAAGAAGCCATTCGACGAAGTAGTGCCGCAGTGATTCTGGTGCATAACCATCCCAGTGGAGATCTGACACCAAGCCGTGATGATATCGCAACGACCGAACGCCTTCGGGAAGTGGGCGATATGTTGGGCATTGATGTTTTGGATCACATTATTGTAGGAGACAATCGCTATTTGAGTTTTCGTGAACAGGGTTTGCTATAGAAGAAGGAAGGGATAACAGTATGTTCAAGCGGTTTGGTAGGAACATCGGCATTGATCTTGGGACTGCGAACACACTCGTCTTGGTTGAAGGGCGGGGGATTGTGATCAATGAACCCTCCGTGGTGGCCATTGATCGAGATACCAATGAGATTTTTGCGGTGGGTAACAAGGCCAAGGAAATGGTGGGAAGAACTCCTGGGAATATCATCGCGATTCGTCCTCTCAAGGATGGCGTTATCGCGGATTTTGAAATTACAGAACGTCTCTTGCGCGACTTTCTGAACAAGGCCACTCGTCGATCGAGACTGAGGCGCCCGAGAGTGATCATCTCTGTTCCTTCTGGCGTCACTGAGGTAGAGAAACGGGCGGTCATTGATGCGACCTTGTCCGCGGGAGCCAAGGATGCTAGAGTGATTGAGGAGCCGATGGCTGCAGCGATTGGTGCGGGCCTTCCGGTCCAGGAGCCCACAGGTACCATGATCGTAGATATCGGCGGTGGAACTACCGAAGTGGCTGTTATCTCCCTCGGTGGGATCGTATCTCAACGATCGATTCGGGTAGCTGGTGATGAGATGGATGATTCCATCGTGCAATATATTCGCCGGTCCTACAATCTGCTGATCGGGGAGCGAACGGCAGAGACGATCAAATCAGAGATCGGTTATGCCTTGCTGGATGGCAAGGACGAGTTGACCATGGAGATCCGTGGTAGGGACCTAGTCAGCGGCTTGCCAAAGACAGTGACTGTCTCTTCTACAGAAATTCACAAGGCACTGGTGGAACCGATTCAGGCCATTATTGATGCTGTGAAAGTCACACTTGAGCGCACTCCACCCGAGTTGGCAGCGGACATTATGGATCGAGGCATCATGATGGCTGGTGGTGGCTCACTCCTCAGTGGCCTTGACGAACTCCTGATGAGAGAGACAGGCATGCCAGTCCATATCGCGGAGCGTCCATTAACAGCTGTTGTAGAGGGAACGGGTGAAGCATTGCGCCACTTTGAGCTATTGAAGCGGATCATGCTAGGACCAAGACGTTACTAGAATCAGATAAGCCGATGACTGGATGGTGAAGACAAGTGTTGGAGCGCCTACTACGCTGGAAAATTCCCTTGATAATCATATTAGTGTTAGTTCTTGTAGGCACAATCCATTACACGTCTATCCGTCGACCCGATATTACCCGACTTGAAGGGATTTTGCGCGATGTCTTGTCGCCATTTCAGTGGTCTTTCAGTAGAATTGGGGGATTTTTCCAACACCAAGTGGCTGAAGTGAACCGATGGCGGGGATTGAAGGAGCGTAATCTAGAGTTGGAGGAACGAGTAAGCCAGCTTGAAGCAGAGGTGTTTGCCCTTCGGAATCATCGCCGTGAAAACGAATGGTTACGAGAAGCCCTCGATTTTAGAGATGAGGGAGAATATGAGCTCCTCGTGGCGGAAGTAATCGGACGCTCGCCGAGCCAATGGGAGAGTACGATCGTTGTCAATAAGGGACAAGCCCATGGAGTCGTGAGTGGTATGGCCGTTGTGACGAACGCGGGGATCGTTGGAACCGTGATCAATAGTTCGAACTATACCAGTACAGTGTTGCTCATTGTTGATGCACAAAGCGCGACTGGAGGCTTGGTTCAAGCAACTGGAGACCTCGTGTTGGTTGAAGGTGGGCAGATGGGTCAGACCACTCTAGCCGCTAAGCCCCTCAGTCGAGATACCAAGGTTGAGGTAGGCGATGTGATTGTCACCTCTGGGCTGAGTCGCATTTATCCCAAGAATTTGCCCATTGGCGAAGTCGTCGCCGTGGAGTCTCGGCAATATGACTTATCCTTCTCTGCAGTTGTCGACCCCTTTGTTGACTTTACCCGTTTGGAGTATGTCTTGATCGTGATGCCGCAAGAGGAGAGTTAATATGAAGTATGTGGGCTATGGGTTAATTATCATTGTTGGGTTGGCATTACAGACCGCTTCGCCTGGTCTTGTTGTCTTCGGCCGACAGCCTGAACTGCTACTCCTACTGACTCTCCTATTTGCTATGTTACAGGGACCAGGCGCATCCGTTTTTGGCTTTGTCAGTGGCTTGTTCCAGGACATCTTGGTGGGCCGGTTTATTGGCCTTTATGCTGGAACATACTTGCTGATGGCCATCTTGGTGGGGTTTTTGGCGAAACGGTTGTACAAGGAGAACGCCCTAGTACGCTTTTTCGCGATCGTTCTGGGGACAGTCCTAGGTCAACTTCTTTATCTCTTTGGAGCAGCGTCCTTTGGCTCATCGAGTCCACAGTCTTGGGTCCTTATCTCTGGTGTTGTTGGAACAGGGCTGCTTAATGGAATTGTTGGGGTTCTTTTGTACAGGCCCTTTATGGCACTTAATGAACGCTTGATTTACCTACATGAATTGCTGAAAAGAACGGGGTGACGTCGGTGGAAGAAAAGGGTATGGAAAAACGTCTTTCCGTTCTTTTTGCTATCGTCGTCTTCTGCATCCTGTTGATCGTTGGCAGACTCTGGTACCTCCAACTAGCAAAGGGCGAACATTATGCACGCTTGGCTGATGGCAACCGGATGCGTCAATTGCGCTTGCTTCCGCCCCGTGGTGAGATCAGTGATCGTCATGGTGAAGTCTTGGTTCGCAGTAAGCCTGCATTTACTGTATCGGCGGTCCCCGGGGGTTTAGTCCAGGAAGACGATAGTAGTTTGCAACTTCTTGGGGATCTCTTAGGCATGAGTATGGAAGAACTCGAAGAAGCCCTCGAAAAAGGAAGAGGTTTCCCCTACGAATCTGTGAGGATCAAACGTGATGTCGATCCACAGACTGTGATCGCCATTGAAGAAAATCGTGTGAATCTGCCCGGCATCTTTATTGAAGAGGAGCCTGTCAGGGAATATCTGCAAGGTGATCTGGCCTCGCACCTCGTGGGGTATTTAGGCATTATTAGCGCACCAGAGTTGCAGCGCTATGGAACGACCTATCGAGGCAGTGACTTGGTAGGAAAGAGCGGTCTTGAGCAGACCTATGAAGAACTCTTGCGCGGCGAGATCGGGCAGATGACGGTGGAAGTAAATGCGATGAACAGGCCGATTCGAACGGTGAATGTGCTTGAACCTGTTCCAGGCCACAATATTACGCTGACGCTGGACGCCCATTTGCAAAGGGTAGCGGAAAACGCCTTTTACGAACATATTCTGACTCTGAAGGACAATCCGGGCACGCAGACTGGAGGCGTGCTGGCGCTGAATCCCCAGACGGGAGAGATCTTGGTTTTTGCCAGCATACCAGGCTTCGATCCGCAGAATCTAATTGATCAATCACAGCGGAACTCTTACTATACCGCCTTGAGTCAAGACGCCAAGCGCCCCTTCTTTAACAGGGTTACCCAAGCACTTTTTGGTCCTGGCTCTACCTTCAAACCCATCACAGCTCTGGCAATCCTAGAAGAGGGCATCATGGGTGCAAAGGAACGTTTCAATGCCACTGGTACTAGTCAGTATGGAGTAAAGGATTGGGTCATCAATAGTGGTTTGGCGCCCTTCGGCATGATTGATATGTACGGTGCTCTAGGTATGTCCAGTAATCACTATTTCGCTGATAATGGAGCCAAGGTTGGCATCGATCGGCTTTCTAAATGGATGACAGCCCTCGGGTTTGGAGCCCCGACGGGGTTGGAGCTATACCCAGGGGAAGTCAGTGGCGTGGTGCCCAGTAGAGAATGGAAGAAACAGGCCTTTAGCGACCGGGCTATCTCTGAGCAGAACTGGTATCCCTCGGATACAGAACAGATTTCTATTGGGCAGGGATTTCATCAGATGACGCTCTTGCAGTTGGCCCAAGCGTACGCTGCCATTGCTAACAAGGGCGTGATTTATCGGCCCCAAATCGTAAAGACGATCGAAGCACCCGATGGCAGTGTAGTGTTTCAGGCTGAACCTGAGGTGTCACACACGGTGGACGCATCACAGGCTACCTGGGACGCCCTACATGAAGTGATGACAGCACCCATAACGCATCAACGTGGAACCGCCAGGACAGTGATGGCAGGTTTTCCCTACACGATGGCAGGAAAGACTGGGACCTGGGAGGTTCCGGGGAGAATCTCTAATGGTCTTTACGTTGGCTACGCCCCCGCCGACAATCCTGAAATACTGGTAGCAGTAGTGGTGGAGCAGGGAGGCGGAGGATCGTCTGCTGCTGCTCCCATTGCTAGGAAGATCTTCGACGCTTATTATGGTCTAGATGCCCCTCAGGACTAAAGATGTGGCAGGAGTCTATGACGATTTGCAGAAATAGTAGATGGTGTTAGGTAAGGAGTTGTCCCGTATGAATACCGAATTGTGTACGATTAAAGGCACCCGTGAGGGATTAGTGATCACTATAAGAGATGCTACGCAGTTTGGCGAAGTCCTCAGGTCACTCGAAAGACAGTTATTAGCTTCTCAGAGCTTCTTTAGGGGAAGTTCCGCAAAGCTTTATCTTCAACAAGGAGTACTTACAGAAGGTCAAATGGACGATATCGAAAGTCTCATTGCAGACTACGGCATGCGTCTTAACCGTGAACCATTGAATGCCCCTCTACATCGTCCAGTTGACGAATCAATCGTCGAGGATGCCAAGGACGTTCAAGAAGATAATACCCTATTGGTTCGACGTACCATCCGCTCGGGACAACGCCTGCATTACGATGGCAACGTTGTGGTGATGGGGGATGTAAACCCAGGGGCAGAGATCATATGTACCGGAGATATTCTGGTTCTAGGGAGCTTAAGGGGTGTAGCTCACGCCGGCGCTGAGGGTAAGGTTGATGCCACCGTCTTCGCTTTCCGGCTCGAGCCAACGCAATTGCGCATTGCCCATGTCATTTCCAGGGCACCCGATGAAAAACTTCCCCAGCCAGAAGGTCCGGAGATTGCTAGGGTTGTGGAAAACAGTATTCAGCTTTCAGTGTACAACCACTAACGGTTGAGGGAGGAGCTTGTATTGGGAAAAGTCATAGTAATCACAAGTGGAAAAGGCGGAGTTGGTAAGACCACCACTACTGCTAACTTAGGGACAGGCCTAGCAGCTGCTGGTCAAAAGGTTTGCTTGGTGGATACGGACATTGGTCTTAGGAATCTTGATGTTGTCTTGGGTTTGGAAAACCGCATTGTCTACGATCTTCTAGATGTTGTCGAGGGCAATTGTCGGGTCCGTCAGGCGCTGATCAAGGACAAGCATTTTGGTGAGAGCCTGGTCTTGTTACCCGCGGCCCAGACCCGTGAAAAGGATGCAGTCTCTCCCGAGCAGATGGTTGAGCTGATGGCGCAACTGAAGGAAGAATACGATTTCATCATCTTGGACAGCCCGGCCGGGATTGAACATGGATTCAAGAATGCTATAGCGGGAGCGGATCAAGCCATTGTGGTGACGACTCCTGAAATATCTGCGGTACGCGATGCAGACCGGATTATTGGACTCTTGGAAGCTGCAGAGCTCTACGATCCGCAACTGATCATCAATCGCGTGAGACCAGACATGGTACGTAAAGGCGATATGATGGACATAGATGATATCGACGATATCCTGGCTATCTCCATTCTAGGTGTGATTCCCGATGATCAAGATATCATCGTATCGACCAACCGGGGCGAAACCGTTGTTATGGATAAAAAGTCACGGCCAGGCCAGGCTTATCGCAATGTAGTGCGCCGCATCTTGGGTGAGGAGGTTCCCTTTATGGATCTCCAAGAGCGGAAAATCATGCACTGGTTTAAGCGGATTCTCAGTGGCGAAGCCCAATAAGGAGGGATAGGCATGTTCGAGTTTATTACGAAACTTTTCGGCGGTTCTGACGGTAGTAAGAACAAGGCTAAAGAACGCCTGCGTCTCGTCTTGGTTCATGACCGAGCCAGCCTCTCTCCTGGTCTAGTAGCCGCATTGGAGGCAGAGCTGATAGAAGTAATTTCTAAGTACTTAGAAATTGACGAAGAGGGCTTGGATGTCAGTTTTGATGAAGGTGATGACTCGGTAGCTCTGATTGCAAACATTCCCGTGAAGAATGTGAAACGCAAGATATAAGCATGACAACTGTCCTTCGCTAATATACTGTGGTAGGCGAAGGAGGTGCGTAATTGTGGTAGAGGATCTTGCCAGAAATGCGATACTGGCGTTGTGCGTCTTTCTTGTGGTTGTGGTGTTAGCGTACACGAATCTGGATTTTGCCGAACCTGTAACAGAATACGTTGAATTTGTTGTGAGCACGGACTTTTCCGTACAGCCCATTCTGAAAAAGACCGGCTTGGCTGAG
>JAAZLY010000203.1 GCA_012799115.1 Bacillota bacterium | reverse complement strand
TTCTCTTATGATGGGGTTGGGAGACGATATAGAAAGCTTCTGATGCCATGTCCGTACCATCGTACTCGTATATAGTTTGAGAATCCAAGACTAGACAGATGGCATTCTTATACCATGCTTTCACCCTGCCACCGAGGCTTGCTGCAAGAGAGGAGTAGTAATCTAACATTTCCTCGTCAGTAAGCTCTTGACCATTGACTCTACGGATATGCACACCAGGTTGCAGCTTGTTACTCAAACCCTCAATGAAGAGTCCTGAGTCGCAAGAAAAGACGGGAGATTGTAGAATGTCGTAGTAAGCAAGTGCCTTAATGCGCGCGTTTTCCAGCGGATGATTCCCGCGCTCATCAATGCGCAGAGACCCCAATCCAAGATGCATCAAGCCGGCGATTTCGATGTCTAATCCTTGCAGCATGTCATGCATATGCTGCAACTTGGCAGCGTTCGTTGTGCCATAGATGAGTTTGATAGAGCTCCCCCCTTGAGACCCTAATTGTGTTGATTCTCTTCATCGAAGTAAATCTGGCTACCCGTGGCATCCCGTTGACCCTGGTACTTTCCTCGATACGGATAATAGGCGTCTTGATCAAGCTGGGCAAAGACTAGTTGGCAAACTCGGCGACCAGCGGTCAGCTTAATGGGCAATTGATTCGCATTGTACAACTCCAGGGTAATTTCACCTTCAAAGCCGGGATCAACCCAGCCAGCATTTTGGATAAAGAGACCCATACGGCCAATTGAGCTACGACCCTCAACAAAAGCGGTGAGGTTGTCGGGAAGTCTAATGTACTCCATCGTTGTGGCGAGCATGAACGAATGCGGGGGCAAGATGATCTCCTCTTTGTCAAAGGAGATGTACTTTGCAGGGTTCTCAAGATCGATATAGGCAATATTGTGTTCATCGAGTTTCAGGAAATGCGTGCCCAACCTCAAATCAACACTCGCTGGCTGAATCTGTTTGCCAACGCGTATACTCCCTGGACTGATCTGGTCATCCTCTAAAGGCTCGATAGCCAGCTCTCCTCGATCTAGTAAGTTTCGAATCGTCTTGTCCGATAAAATCACTTGCATGCTCCCTTCCTACTCTTCCTTTACTAGGTCGTTGGCAGTCCCTTGGACGCAGGATCAGCGAATCGCCTTGCCGATACCCTTGTTCAGTCGCCACTCTGGGGGCATCCCATCGTCGCTCCAGTACTCATCGATTTTGACAATCTTATCTCCTCTAAACTGAAAGAAAGAGACAGCGTGGCAAGAGAACTCCTCTTCTGCAGTCCAGACACGGGCCACAGTAACGAGTACATCGTCAGAGACCACCTCTATTCTTTCCACTCTGCCATGCCAACTTCCTGGATATTCGCAGTTGGCAACAAGGAACTCATCGACTGTGAACTGTTCATTTGTATTGTGCCAGTTGATGATGGCATCAGGTGCAAAATAGGTTCTGAGAGTAGAGGCGTCTTGTCGGGCGACTTGATGCCAATACTCAATCACCAGCTGCTTTTTGTCCATAGCATTTCCACCCCACCTAATCGACCTAGGCTATGTACTGACAGATATCTAGGACTACATTGCCTTGTTCATCCGGCGTGGTAAACCTAGGACAAACATATCGCTCAAAGAACCAATAGGCTCCCTGCTCATCACAGACGATCTCGTAACCCTTCTTCTTGAGTGCCTCTGCGCACAGATGCTCTTGACCAAAAACCTCATGCTCTTTTCCGTACACCCAGACAACACCAAGGTTCGCAGGGGGAAAGTCAACGGAGAGGAATTCATTGGGTACATCTGTCCCAGCAGGACAGAAGACACCGATCCAATATTCAAAGGGTTCTCCTTCTTTCCAACGCATGAGCCCAATTGTCGCGTCGCCATCTTCATACAGCGCTTTTGGATCAAAGGTGCTTTGTAGCTCTGCAAACCACCCCTGAGAAAACCACTCTGCCCACTTTTGGGCGAAGGAACCGTTAACCCTGTCTTCATCAGAATACTTCTTTCCAATGAAGCGCATTGCTGGAACACTCTGCCTATAGGTTTTGATCATCTCAGCCACTTTGTTACACTCCATTCCAATATTGTGTTGCTCCTGCATTTTCCTATCAGCTTCTTTCCACAAGCAAGTCCCAAGACCTTCCT
>JAAZLY010000202.1 GCA_012799115.1 Bacillota bacterium | reverse complement strand
GCGCCCTTGGTATGTAGAGTAGAAAGGACAAGGTGGCCTGTTTCCGCCGCGGTTAATGCGATGGATATCGTCTCCAGATCTCGCATCTCACCGACCAAGATCACATCTGGATCCGACCGAAGTGCAGATCGCAGTCCATTAGCAAAGGACTTCGTATCAATGCCCACTTCTCTCTGGTTCACCACACAGCCCTTATGCTGGTGGAGAAACTCAATGGGATCTTCAAGGGTAATGATCACACCCTTGCGCTCTCGGTTAATGATATCGATCATGGATGCCAGTGTCGTTGACTTCCCGCTTCCCGTGGGACCAGTAACCAAGACTAACCCATCCTTCAGATGGGCCAAATCGTGGAGGATCTCCGGCAAACCCAGCTCTTCTAGGGGTTTAATCTCAGGACTAATCACCCGCATGGCCAAGGTTAAAGAACCCCGTTGCCTCGACAAATTGCAGCGGAAACGTCCGATCCCTTTCAACCCATAGGAAAAGTCAATTTCACCCTCACGATCGAGTACCTCAAGCTGGCTCTCGGTTACAATAGGGAGAACAAGCTGCTCGATTTGGGCGGGCATAAGCCGCTCATACCCTGCCAGGGGTCTGATGGCACCAAAAACCCGGATCACGGGTGGAACACCGGCTGATAAGTGTAGATCCGATGCTCTTTCTTCTATCGCCACTCGCACAAGTTCAGTAATTCCTCCAGCTACGATCATACGTCGCCCTCCATATCCACACTGTAGACTGTCCGAATGATCTCTGCGGCTGTTGTGACTCCGTCGATCAGTTTACCAATGGCATCATACTGCAACGTAGTCATACCAGAGCGTAGAGCGATCTCAAGGAGTTCCGCCTCACTTGCATCAGCTTCCACAGCCTGCCGCATTTCCTTATTGAAGACCAACACTTCTGCAATCGCAGTCCGGCCACGATAGCCAGTATAACTGCAAAGGGGACATCCCTTCCCATAGTAGGTAGTGCTCGGAGGTGTAAGGCCTAAGGACTCAATGTATCTTGTCAGGAGACGATCGTTGAACGTTTCCTCTGTTCTGCAATCACTGCAAATCGTCCGTACGAGACGTTGCGCCACGATACCAATAATGGTGGAGCTGAGTATATAAGGCTCAAGGCCCATGTTCACCAATCTAGAAATGGTCGCCACCGCGTTATTGGTGTGCAGTGTAGAAAGGACCAGGTGACCGGTCAAGGCCGAACGAACAGCAATTTCACCCGTCTCTTCATCCCGGATTTCGCCGACCATGATTACATCAGGGTCTTGACGAAGTACCGTCCGCAAACCTGTGGCAAACGTCAGACCAACCTTAGGGTTTACCTGCACTTGATTGATCCCATTCAAGCGATATTCCACTGGGTCCTCTACTGTGACAATATTCTTCTCTGGTGAGTTTAGCTTGTGCAAGAAGGCGTAGAGTGACGTAGACTTGCCGCTACCAGTTGGTCCCGTGACCAGGAGCAAACCTTGGTTCAGCTGAAGCATCCTTTCAATTTTCCAAAGATTATCGATGGAAAAGCCAAAGTCCTCAAGATCCAAGAGGCTGCTCGATTTATGTAAGAGCCTGGCGACGATCTTCTCCCCATAGACAGTAGGTAGAGAAGAGATTCTCATATCTACTTCCTGGCTAGCTAGTGTGATCTGAATTCGGCCATCTTGGGGCTTCCGCCGTTCGGTAATATCCAAGCCACCCATAATCTTAATGCGGGAATTTACATCACCACGTAGATGCCTAGGAATTTCCATAATATCCTTTAAGAGCCCGTCAATCCTATAACGAACCCGCATACCGTGTTCGTGGGGTTCTAGATGGATATCGCTTGCCTTTTGTGTAATGGCCTGTTCCAGAATCAAGTTTGTCAACCTTACACCAGGAGCGTCTCCAAGATACTCCACTTGGTCGGGTTCTTTCGTATCTTCGTCGTCCTCGTAACGTGATATCAGCTCTCTAGCACTCTGGGCAATATTACGAGTACGCTGAAATGCTTCTTCGATCTCCTCTTCGGTGGCAACCACGGGACTGATGATCTTGCCTGTCAGCCTTTGCAGATCGTCCATGACATTAATGTCCAAGGGATCAGCCATAGCCACGACCAAGGCTCCATCCTGCATCTCAATGGGTAAGACGCTCTTGGAGACAATAATGGTAGCGGGAATCAGGTCAACGACCTCGGGTTCTAAATAGCGCCGGGCCAGATTGACTCGTTCAATCTTCAAATGTTCACTCAGAGCGTCTGCAACTTGGCTTGAAGTCACAAAATCCAATGCAATCAAGGCTCGCCCTAAGCGCTCGCCCGTCTTCTTTTGCTCCTCCAACGCTACTGCCAACTGTGCATCCGTAAGTAAACCTTGGTCCTGCAGAATATCACCAAGACGTTTGCGCACCTACATTCCACCTTCCTAACAAAAAAACCGGCGAAAACAAGGTTCAGCCGGTTGCACTACTCACTCTGAACAAGCCAAGTGCCCACATACGGCTTGTCCTTCATCGCTTCTGTATCATATTTCCGATCTTTCAACATCTGAAAGGGCCGCTTGAATGTAAAAAGAGCACTCCAAACGCTTCTTTTCCATCTTGCAAGCCATTTCTTCGGGTACGTCTCTACTGCCAGAATACTGTATATTGTGTTTCTCACAACCACCGCTGCAAAAATACTTCGCCCAGCAAGACCTGCATATGGGCTTGTTTAACACATGAGAGTCCTTAAAGGCATCCGAAACATCTGCCTTTTCCAGTCCACTCCATACAGTACCTAAGACATACTCTGGTTCACCAACGAATTGGTGGCAAGGGAAGATCTCTCCGGATGGCGCAACCGCTAGATACTCATAGCCTGCGCCACAGCCGCTAATCCGCTTATAAATGCAGGGTCCCTTCTTCAGTTCCACATTAAAGTGGAAGAAGTTAAAGGCCCGACCCTGGCGTTGCCGCTCAAGATAGAGCTCGGCTAGACGCTCATACTCCTGCAAAACCCTGGGTAAATGGTCTTCACGTAGAGCGTACTCTTCCGTTGGATCTGCCACTACGGGTTCCATGGAAATCTGGTCAAATCCAAGATCGTGAAGGTGCTCCACATCCTGAGAGAAGTCGAGATTGTGCGCGGTAAATGTCCCCCTCACAAAATAGCTCT
>JAAZLY010000201.1 GCA_012799115.1 Bacillota bacterium | reverse complement strand
TCGCATGGTATGTTCATAGGTCGACACATAGTCCATGAGACGGGGAACGCCCAAAGCATGCTGCACTAACGTGGCAACATCTCGGGCGCTCATCATATTAGAGCCATCATCTTCAGGGAGCCCAGTGCAGTTCCTAAAGGAGGTTACTTCCAAACCAAGCTCTGCGGCCTTTGTTTCCATGATCTCCACAAAGCTTTGCTCAGATCCTGCTATGAACTCCGCCACAGCCACCGCAGCGTCATTCGCCGAGCCAACCGCGATGGCATAGATCAGCTCCTCAAGGGTGAGCTGTTCACCGGCTTCGAGCCAGATCCTTGATCCTCTCTTACTAGCGGCAAAGGGACTGGCTGTTACTAGGTCAGTAAGGCCAATCTCGCCGCGATCGACTGCCTCGAGAATCAAGACAAGAGTCATGAGCTTGGAAAGACTGGCTACCGGGAGTGCTACGTCGCTATTCTCTTCCAAGAATACGCGTCCACTATAGGGATCCATTAGGTAATAAGCCTTTCCGCCAATCTCTAGAGCCAATGCCTGTGTTCCTAGAAATGCAAGGCATAAAAGGAGAACAATCATCCATCGAAGCGCTTTTCCATTCACCGTCTTCCACCCCCACTACCATAAATATGGCGTGGGGTGGACCTTTATAACTCCTGTGCGGTGATTTTGCGATAAATGGTCGGTTGTAGCAAGGGCTGTGACTCACTGAACTGAAAGGCCTGGAGAACCTGGCGAGCACCCTGTTCTAGCTTAGACTGATCGTTGGCATAGATTCTGGCCAAGACCGTTTGGTCGTGGACATAGTCTCCCACTTCAGTCTGGAGCTCGATGCCCACTGCAAGGTCTATAACTGAGTCTTTGTGCTCTCGTCCTGCCCCTAGTTCCATAGCGACCATACCAATTATTAAAGGATCGATAGCCTGTAGGTAACCACTTTGCCCCGCCAGGATATCCTTGGTATAGCTCGCCTGAGGGAGTATGCTAGGATCATCAACTACTCTTCCATCGCCTCCTTGGGCTTCAATCAACTCTCGGAGCTTATGCAGAGCGTCTCCACTTCGCAGGCTCTCCAGAACAGACTGGCGAGCCTCTTGCCTTGAGCTGGCAATGTCTGCCATCAGCACCATTTCCACTGCGAGTTCAATACATAGTCCGGTCAAACGCTCAGGTCCCTCGCCTCGTAGGGTACGTATAGCTTCCTTCACCTCTAAGGCGTTACCAATGGCGCGACCTAAGGGCTGATTCATATCCGTCACCAAAGCCATGGTATCTCGACCTGCGAGCTGTCCGATTTGTACCATGGTCTTAGCTAGTTCCACCGCGTCCTCTTCCGTCTTCATGAACGCGCCTTTCCCTACCTTGACATCAAGCACAAAACCATCTGCTCCAGCTGCGATTTTCTTGCTCATGATCGATGAGGCAATCAGTGGAATCGATTCCACTGTCGCTGTAACATCACGCAGGGCATAGAGGAGTTTGTCAGCGGGGGCCAGTTGCCCGGTTTGGCCAACGAGACTCAGTCCGATTCGGTTCACTTGGGATACGAACTGCTCTGGTTCTAGGCTTACTTGGAATCCGGGAATACTTTCGAGCTTATCGACGGTTCCACCCGTATGGCCGAGTCCTCGTCCTGACATCTTGGCAACAGGAACACCAAGACTGGCGACTAAGGGAGCTACGATCAACGTAGTGGTGTCCCCCACCCCACCTGTGGAATGCTTATCAACTTTGATCCCCCGGATGGCACTTAGGTCTAGGGTGTCGCCTGACTGGGCCATGATCAGGGTCAGATCTGTGATTTCCTCCGGGTCCATACCCCTGAAATAAACAGCCATGTTCCAGGCAGCCATTTGATAATCAGGAATGTCCCCACGTACATAGCCTGCGATCAAGAACTCTAACTCCGTACGGGACAGTCGCTCCCCATCGCGTTTCTTTCGAATCAGGTCAACAGCGTGCATCCGTTCGCCTCCTTATTTCACTCGAAGACTGGGTAGGAAACTAACTCCAACCGTCTCATATTCGATGGCAAAAAAGTCTGCTACCGTTTTTGCCACATCTGCAAAGCTGTGGCGTAC
The DNA here is from genome assembly GCA_012799115.1 of Bacillota bacterium. GTDB lineage: Bacteria > Bacillota > Limnochordia > Darwinibacteriales > Darwinibacteriaceae > UBA5420. Next base: position 5,314 of record JAAZLY010000201.1, on the reverse strand, counting down.
ACCCAAATCTACACTATCTACATTAGGTCCTGCAACCAAGAGGGGCACATACTCACGAGTGTGATCGGTACCAGGAAAAGTTGGATCGCAACCGTGGTCCGCTACGATGAACAGTAGATCATCACTCCCCAGTCCAGCCAAAAGCTCAGGGAGTCGCTCATCAAACGCTTCCAAGCCTCGTCCATAGCCCTCAGGATCATGACGGTGACCCCATACCATGTCGAAGTCCACCAAGTTGGCAAAGATCAAGCAGTCCTCTTGCTTGCTGCCAAGTAGCTCCACCACCCGGTCAACACCGGCTTGGTTACTCTTTGTCGGAAACGATTCACTCAGTCCGCGCCCTGCAAAGATATCTGAGATCTTGCCCACACCATAGACGGGAATATCCTTCTCTTGCAGCGCGTCCAAGACGGTGGCTTGAAAGGGTGCCAGGCTATAGTCTTTGCGATTTGCAGTTCGTTTGAACTGTCCCACCTCACCTAAGAAGGGTCTGGCAATAACGCGTCCCACTGCATGCTCACCCTGCAGGAGGTCTCGAGCCAACTTGCACCAAGCATAAAGCGTGTCAAGTGGTACAATCTCTTCATGGGCTGCTATTTGGAAGACGCTATCAGCGGACGTGTAAACGATGGGAAACCCCGTTCTCAGATGTTCTGCACCCAACTCTTCAATGATCGCCGTGCCAGATGCGGGGTAGTTACCCAGAGTCTGCCGACCGATCTTTGCTTCAAAAGCTTCCATAATTTCTGGGGGAAAGCCGTTAGGATACGTTGGAAATGGCGCTTTCAGCGTGAGACCGGCCAGTTCCCAATGACCTGTTGTAGTATCTTTGCCCTTGGAGACTTCAGCCATTTTTCCCCAGGCACCTTGTGGTTCCTGGGTTGGTGAGACTCCCTCAATGGGAATGATATTGCCAATACCCAGCTTTGCTGCGTTTGGCATCTTAAGTCCGCCTAGAGCCTTGGCCACATGTCCTAGGGTGTTACTGCCTTCATCACCATAGAGATGAGCGTCAGGTAATGCGCCAACACCTACACTATCTAATACAACGATGGCGATTCGTTTCATGTTTCGTCCTCCTTTAGCTTTACAGCTCTTGGATGTGTCTTTCCATAGACATCTCGTAAGTGGGCCTTATCCAGATGCGTATAAATCTGTGTCGTAGTCAAATCGGCGTGGCCCAGCATTTCTTGCACGGAGCGCAAATCTGCACCATGTCGTAAGAGATGCGTAGCAAACGAATGCCTGAGTACATGGGGGGATATTTCTTTCTCTATCCCCGCGGTCTTTGCCCATCCTTTAAGAATCTTCCAGAAACCCTGCCTAGTCAGCCGGTTACCCCGGGCATTCACAAACAATGCCCGTTCTCTGTGATTTGTCACTAAGCGTCCCCTAGCATACCTAAGGTAATCCGATGTAGCCTTTAAAGCATGGCTACCCAGGGGGATGATCCGTTCCTTATTGCCCTTGCCCAAACAACGGACAAAGCCTAAATCGTCAACGTCGCCAACGTTCAGACCCACAAGTTCTGATACCCGTAAACCGCATCCATACAAGACCTCCAACATCGCACGATCGCGGTAGCCTGATGGTTTGTCCAGGGTTGGAGCAGCCAAGAGAGCTAGCACTTCCTGTTCACTCAGGATATCTGGTAAGGCCATGGCGAGCTTGGGTGTGGCCAAATAAGCACATGGATTATTCTCTACAACCTCTTCATCCACTAAGTAATCAAAAAAACTCCGTAAAGCCGAGATCTTGCGGGCTCTTGAACGTGCCTTGATGGACTGTCCCTCGAGCTCCTTCACATATTTTGTGATATGTTGAGGTTCCACATTCTCTAGGGCGAGACCTTCTTTTCTGAGAAACTCTCGAAATTGGCTAAGGTCGTTAGAGTAGGCTTGTACCGTGTTATCAGCTAAGCCTTTCTCGATACTTAAATAGGAATAATAGTCATCGAAAACCTGTAAAGGCGTCATCGGATCCTCCCTTTAAGTCAAGAACCCACTTCCAAGATGGGCAAGAATGGGGGTTAGATATGCTTCAATCAGGGCAGCCAAGATGCACAGAGCTCCGCTGCATAGTCCAAGAAAAGTAGTACTGGCAAACTGTCCATAGATGCCCTCTTTCGAGAGACCAAGCAGTGTTTTCAAGGCAGTAGCGGAAAACGACAGAGCGCCGCCTGCAGCGATCAAGATCGCGGGAACAAGAAGCAAGTTCTGGGGCAGGACACAAGTTGTTGAGAGAAAGAGTCCTTGCACCATCGTTTCTTGCACCAAGAAACCAATGGTAAAACCAAGGACAAACCCTCTCACAAAGACGATGGCCAAGATTAAGGGGGCACCAATCACAGTCAGACCCAAAAGGAGGATCAGACCCATAGTTTTTACCACATTGTCCATCACACTTTGATAGAAAACCTCGCCTTTAGGGGAGGTCGTGCCATCATCATCACGTAAGGAACTATATACTCCCGCTATATAGTGGGCTAAGTCGTCTTTTTGCACCGGTGAGAGTTTTTGTGTCGCCACAGCTCCAAATCCTAAACCTGTGACAAACAGTAAAATGAGGGCCAGATAAAGTGGGAGATGGCGCATAAAATACTCTCCCAACAGCTCACCGATGGCTCCAGCTATGAACATACTACCACCTCTTCAGCTCATGCATTTTCCTAACCTTATGCTTTGCCAAAGAATAATATGTTAGGCTAGATGGCTTGTGCTATTGAGGCAGACAACTTCCCAGGGACATTCCTTGTTTTGCTCTCTAAAGATGAGTATGGACACCCCCGTATTACTCTGTCTAAGGCAGGATGAGCGTTCGAGGGGCATACACAAGAGTGACGCCAGGACAAATCGCAAGGTGCCTCCGTGGGAGACAACGACAATAGTCTGGTGAGGATCCTTCGACGTGAAGTCTGTCAAGAAACTCTGAAAACGGGCCACCACTTCACTAGGGAGCTCCCCTTCAGGAATTCTCGTTGTGAGGCGATCGAAATGCCTTGCGTTCCAAAGCTCAGGATAGGTGTTTTTGACCTCTTCGCGGGTTAATCCCTCCCAGACACCAAAGGACATTTCCCTGAGTCTCCCATCTACAACGGGCGTGAGTCCATGATGCTTGGCAATGCACTCAGCTGTGGTGATTGCCCTTTTCAGATCACTGCTGTAGACAGCGTCAATGGGACGCTGACTCAAATATCGGCCGACTCTTTCTGCCTGAATTAGGCCTAATTGGGACAAAGGGCTGTCTAGTTGCCCTTGGTATCGGCCCTCTTTGTTCCACTGGGTTTCACCATGTCGAACAAAGATAATCGTCTTAACATTCATTCTTTCACCTCACTACTCAAGTGTATTGGGCTTTCGTGACGCGACCGTATTTTCCTCCTCCGCCGGGCGAGATGACAAGTTCGCCTCGCCGAAGGGCTTCAATTTGCCTGGCAATGGCATCGCCCACAAGCCTTGAAATTGCTTCTAGAGATACAGTATACAGGATTTCAATTTCCGTTCCTAGCCCTTCGACTAATCTAGAGTAGGTTCGGCGGCCCACTCCAGGAAGCATCAGCAATGGGACATGGGAGTAATATGGGGGCCTTAGTACAGCTTGTCCGGTAAAATCGCTGATGGATCGGAGGCGATCCCATACTCCCATTACCATGGGAGTATTGCAGGCGGGACATACGCTCAAAGCACTATCGCCCCTTGCCAGGAACCCACACCGTGTGCAGAAGCTCCGATAGTACTTACCCAACAGGGGATTTAGTCCATGGGTGGCTACGACGCCGCGACCTTGTTGATCCAAAGCCTTTGCCCAGGAGCGAAAGTCCACTGTCGGCAGGTCATAGGTTGTAAACTCTCGTCCAATGGTGTCTAGGGAATGTGCGTCAGAATTTGCGATATAGGCGTAGGAATGCGTATCCATGACCTGCATGGCCATGTTCGTATCAGCGCTCAGGCCAAGTTCTAGCCCGCTAATTCCATCAGGATGGCTGAACATCTCCCCCAAGGTGTGTACGCAGTTGCCGTATACACCTTTGTGTGGTGTAAAGGCATGTGCTGCGAGCGCGACTCCATCATTGGCCCGGACGCTTTGGAGCCATGTGTCAGGAGACATCCTCAGTCGCTGCGTTGAGAGGGACGGATTAGTGATCGACTCCTGTAGAGCTTGCCCATAGCGTTCTAGGCTTTCAAGATCGGGAAAAAAGGCAAGGAAATGTGCCTCCTTGCCTGTAGTGTGAACGAGTTCGACTTCATGACCTAGAAATACATAGAGATCGTCCCAAAGATAGCCGCCTCCAGTAAGGAGCTTTAGCTCACCTGCTTTGGCTCTTCTTTTCAGATCGGCTAACACCCCACTGCACGCCGCGTCCACGATGCCAACAATTCCCAAGCCCTTTTCCTTGGCAGCTTGCGGGATGTGCCTGAGACTAAGCTTGCGCGACGCCGTAATTTTCACCGGTTGTCCTTGATCGGTGCGCCCTATATGGATATGGAGATCTCCAACGATCACAGGCAATTCTATTCCCACTCTTCTTGTGGCAATGGTAATCCCGCACAGTACTGGGCTGCAGCCAACACACCATGGAAAAAGAGTGGATCATCTCTAAGTCCACGGCCCATTGTAGAGAAGTGAAGATCTACCTCAAAGAGGCCAGCATAGCCTTCCTCCGTCTGCTCCCAGACGACTTTGTGCCTTCGCAGTGCGTTCTTGTCTCTGTCTCCAAAACCTTTGTGAAAGAGCTCTGGCATGGGGACAACAACCGGCTGTTGCACCACTCTTTCCAACACCGTGCGGGTATGATGGCTGATCCCTTGGTGCCTTGTTCTGGAATCTTTCTCGCTGAGTCGTGGAATCGCGATGGGTAGACCGCCCAGTTGCTGGACGGCATTGAGGAAAATTCCCTGTTCTAGGGCGGTGGTGCCCCAGGTCGTTGAGGTTCCCACAACTCCAGGACCCATCAAGACGACGGCAATGTCTGCCTCGGCTACATGCTTTGCTGCCAAGAGAGCACTGTAGATATTGACCGCTTCAAGATCTCCTCCGAAGGCATGGCCAAAGGTAATCGTTTTGTGGATCAGGTTTCTAGTTCGTAATGTACTCACAGTCTTGCTGAAGATTAAGGGTAAGGCCGCTCCATCGCTCATCAAATAGACCAGTCTCTTTGATGAACCTTTGTGTTGAAGGGAATAAGCGAAGGGTACAAGCATGCTGTGCAGGCTTCCAACTGCAACAGGCAAGCCTTCCAGAGAGTCGGCCTTGGCCATTATCTCATGATAGGGGCTCTCCTCTTCTTCTACAGATAGGGTACGTCCCTGAAGCG
>JAAZLY010000200.1 GCA_012799115.1 Bacillota bacterium | reverse complement strand
CATAACGACTACAGCCCCAAAAATGCCGACAGGAACCCGGTAATCTAGATAACCTCGATAAAAGAGGTAAATGCCACCGAGAAGAATGGCCAAAGCCGAGGTCTCGCCTAAAGAACCCGCAACAGATCCGAAGAATAGATCCGGTATGCTCACTGCACCCTCGCCAAGCATCAGAGGCGTAGCAGAGGTAAATGTGTCAACCGGAGGGACCCAACTTGCAGTCATGGCGGTAACAAAAGACACCGCCAGAATGGCCCTTCCGATCAGGGCTGGGTTAAATGGGTTCTGTCCCAGACCGCCAAAAATCATCTTGCCAATGGCAACGGCAAAGACTGCACCCAAGATCATCATCCAGCTTGGTAGGCTCGGTGGTACAATCAAAGCTAAGAGCACACCTGTAACCAGAGCACTTCCGTCTCCGACACGAATCGGTTGCTTACGCAAACGTTGGAAGATCGCCTCTGTAGCAATCGCCGCCGCGGCCGAGAGGAGTACAAGGCGCACAGCATCCAAACCAAAAAAGTAAATCGACGCAGCAATCACTGGAAGTAGTGCAACTAGCACAGCGAACATTGCCTTCTCCGTCGTATCGTTATCCCGAATATGGGGAGACGGCGAAACAACTAATTTCAAATCATCCATTGCCCCACCCTCCTCTAACTTGATATTTTATCTCGAGCAACAATCTCCATTTTGGCAAAACGGATGTATTGCAAGAGAGGCCGTTTCGATGGACAGATGTATTCACATGCACCGCATTCAATGCAGTCTAGAGCACCGAACTCCCGAGCATCATCAAACCGCTCGTTAAGGCCAAAGGCCTCAAGTTTCAAAGGCAACAAATTGGCTGGACAAACGTCAACACAGCGTGCACATCGAATGCAAGGCATGGCATCAGGTGTAGTATTTTCCCCTGGGGCAAAGGCGATAACACAAGTTGCCGTCTTCGTCACGGGTGTCTGCAGATCGAACTGTGCCCCACCGATCATGGCTCCGCCTACGACAACCTTACTCACTTCTTGGCCAAACCCACTAATCGTCTGAACCACATGCTCAAGTGGTGTTCCAATTGGAATCAAATAGTTACCTGGCTGCGATAGAGGCTGTCCAGTGATGGTCACAACACGGGAAATTAGAGGTTCACCATCGCGCAAAGCAAGTGCTACTGCTCTTGCGGTTGCTACATTCACAACTAAGGCACCGACTTGATGGGGAAGCCCACCACTTGGGACCTCTTTACCTGTAACGGACTGGATTACTTGCCGTTCTCCGCCGTTTGGATATCTAGCAGGTAGGGTCACAACCTCAATGGAACCGGCCTTAGCCTTGATGGCCGCATAAGCCTCTGGTGTGTTATTCCCAAGGGCAATAAAAACCTTCCGAGCACCTGACGCTTTGGCCATAAGCTTCGCACCCAAGATGACATCCTCGGCGTATTCTATCATGACCCGTAAATCACAAGTGGAGTAGGGGTCACATTCACAACCATTAATAATTAAATAATCGGGAGTAATGCCCTTTGGTGGATTCAACTTTTCAGCTGTTGGATAGCCTTCTCCACCCATACCGACGATACCGGCTTCTCTGATGCGGTGAAGGATAGTCTTGCTATCAAGTTGCACCGGATCTGGATGTGAATTTCTTTCCACCCAGGTGTCGTTACCATCGTTTTCTATTACAATAGCTGTAATAGAATGACCCGATTGATGAGCCCTTGGTTCAATCGCTACTACCTTGCCTGATACTGGCGAGTGTACGGGAGCGCTCATTGCATCGCCTGCTTCAGCAAGTAACTGCCCCTTCAGCACTTCGTCACCTTTTGCCACAACTGGCCTGGCTTCTACGCCACTATGCTGTAATAGCGGTACCACCAAGGTTTCTGGTGCGCCTAGAAGCTGAATGGGAGTTCCTGCAGTACTTGCCTTGGCGCTCTTCGGATAGATTCCTCCGAAAAACGATCCTACTCGTCGCATGTATCAAATCACCTCACACTCTAGAATTTTTATGCTGCCCACCGTAGAACAGTTAGGGTAATACATGGCCAACTCCCGGACAAATAGTACCCCGTGCTACACCACTTTCTTGGCATTGCACGAGGACCCTTGAGTTTTCTGCCTTGTACGTTCCTATGTATTCTTGTCAGGCGGGTTGATTCCTGCCTACGATTGATAATTCGGATCAACGAATCCTAGTTGACGCCAGGCTTCATAGACAATGATGGATACAGTATTTGCCAGGTTAAGGGAACGCACATTCTGCTGAGGCAGAGTAAGGATAGAATCCTTATAACGTTCCATAATTCCCTCTGCTAATCCTTTGGTCTCACTACCGAAGACCAGGTAGTCTCCTGCCTGGTACTCGACCTCAGAGTAGAGGCGACGTCCCCCTGTTTCCACCAAGAACATTCGCTTTGGCTTCGCTCTCGAAAGAAAGTCTTCAAAGGAGTCATGGGTGTACAGTTGCAGGTGATCCCAATAGTCCAAACCAGCTCGTTTGAGCTTTGGATCAGTGAGGAAAAAACCTAAAGGTCGAATCAGATGGAGTGACGATCCTGTGGCCACACAAAGACGTGCTATGTTACCGGTGTTAGCCGGGATTTCTGGTTCTACTAAGACTACATGCATCGGCAATTTAATCCCCCACTTACGCGATGAATGAGGGCATAGTCACGCCCCCATTTAACTCTCCGCCCTAAAACAAATACCGCACAAAGGCTTGCAGCTGATCTTGGGTCATCCCCACACCAAGGGTCATGGGCAGTTCTGTCATAGACAACAGGACATGAAAACTGACTCCCTCATTGACTAACATAATATCGAGCTTCAACCGCTCCGTTGGCTCTGCGTAGGACATACCCAAGCCAAAGTCGGTGCCCAGGGATAAGGAAAACCGCCAGATCCCTTGCCTCGTAAACTGAATATAAGGACTGATACTGTATTCGAACTCACCCAACTCTGTTACGAACAGCTGGGCGGTACCAGCCAGGCCATGCCCGACCTCACCATACATGCGATTAAACTCGCCATAAGCCCCTACATGTGGGTCAGCAGCAGTCATAAAGGTAGATAAGATCGGCCGCCTAGTATTACCGGCAAAGAGCTCCAAAGTATAACCAACATTACCCATGTAAACCTGCCTATGTCCGCCAAACCAGCTTGAGGCTTCATCGTTTCCGTCTAAATGTGTCAGGTAACCACCTATACCAGTTTTTTCGTACCCAAACAAACCCAGGGATCGTATGGTCTCTTGGCTCAACCCTAACCCAGCCTGCCAACCCTCTGATCCGAAACCGAAGGGCATATCTTCAATACGAAAGGCCCTCATACTACTGGCAGAGCCTAGCACTAGGATCCCAATTGTGCAAATAATGAGTAGAATACGGGATCTAGAACCCAATGACCACCACTCCCTTACATCCGAACTTCCTTTGCCTTGGGCAGGTTAGTCAACGTTTCAGAACTCAGATCCGGATCTATGACTACATTAGAAATGACTAAGGTTCCAGGCGGCTCCCCTTCTACCACTGCGATTTCGTGGGGAAACCAAGTGTCACTCTTGACACTTACATGTAGAACCTCATCCTCGGTCAGAACCTCCAAGCGATAGGCTGTGACCCCGTCTGTTTCAGTGGCGTCCAACACTTCCACGGTATACTCGGAAAAGTCAAAGAAGGTGTTGAGATCGGCGATACTTAAAGTTGACAAAACTTCCTTGCTGGCATCTTCTAATCCTCGAACAGCAATTTGGTTGTTAATCGGCTGGTAAATACGGACTTCCATCTTCTCTTGCTCTGCCACTAGAATTTGGCCACGCATAGCACTGGGTTCAAGAAACTCGATTCTTGCTATCACATCTTCTACGCTGGCCAAAAGGTGAACGAGTACCCTTTCCAGGCGCTGGCCCCGAATTTCAGTGACTTCCACATCCATGGTGATGGTCTTAATACCTTCTACGGCCTTCCTGATATTCTCTACTACCTCAGCGGCTTCATCAGAGATGGAAATCTCACTCATCACCTCATGATACTTCTCTAACACCGGGTCTTTTTCCTTCTCCTCCGCAGCGGGAGGTTGACTTAAATCAAGCTGGATGGTTCCAGGCAAACTCATGGCTGAAACCAGACTAGATAACACAAAAACCAGTATAAGTGCAGTGTAAATTAATGAATAACGTTTCATGTCTAACGACTCCTCACTCAAATTTGGCCTTATCAGGTTGCACTCATATCCCACAAGTTGTACAATGGTTTGGTGAACACCCTGCGTTCACCAGTTACCCTGAAAGGAGGGTTGCCGCATGCCTATCTATGAATACAAGTGTGCCAAGTGTGGTCACTTCGAGCAACAACAAAGTATTAAGGACAATCCACTTGCCCATTGCCCAACCTGCGATGGCCCGGTTCAGCGTCTGATTAGCAAGTCCGTCGGCATAATATTCAAAGGGTCTGGGTTTTACATCAATGATAGCAAGAGCGATTCAAAAAGCGCTAGCGATACTTCTGCTTCCTAATGATAGGCGCCTTCCTCGGAAGGTGCTTTTTTCTTTGCCATTTAGTATCCTAAAGAAGCAGAAACCAGGTTAATCTGGGGTTGCCCCGTCTCGATGAAATGTTGCCAGTTTGCAAAGAAGGTCTGGAGTGATCTCTTTTTGAGATGGGCTGTAAATCCACTATTATGAGGGGTAATAATCACATTGGGCATAGTCCAAAGGGGACTCTCCTTGGGCAGTGGCTCTGGCGAAGTTACATCGAGAGCGGCCCCCGAGATCCACTTTTCCTCCAATGCGAGAATCAAATCATCTGTGGGAATGAGGCTTCCCCTACCCACATTGACCACGATAGCCTGTTTTGGCAGAAGCCGGAGCCGATCCTTGTGCAAGAAACCGATGGTTTTCGACGTCTCAGGCAGTGCACAAACGAGGTAATCCAAGCTTGGAAGGAACGAATCAAACTCATCCAGCCCGTGAACACCCTCTGAAGGGTGCTGACGAAACCCCTCTACCTTACAGTCAAACGGCGCTAACCGTTTCGCCACATGGCGCCCGATATCTCCAAAACCTAGAATCCCTACTGTGGAGCCAGTCAACTCTCTAAATGGAATTGGCAAGCGGGGTTGCCAGACTCTCTGGTTCTGTTGATCTCGTGCCAGGTGGAGTCCTCGATTAAAACTAAGGATGAGACCTAAGACATGTTCACTGATGTTCGGCCCAAAACTGCCTCGGCCATTCGTGAGGATCATCTCTGGATTTCCCCATTTAGCTGCCAAGATAGACTCTACTCCAGCAAAGGGAGTTTGCATCCAACGACACTTAACTGCTGCTTCCAAGACCGAAGCGGCACCGAACCCACCCAAAATCACATCGGCCTGGGGAGCATATTCCCGTGCCTCTTCCTCGGTAAACCCTTTTAGAATCGTAGCTCCCGTTTTCTCCTCAATCTGCTGCAAATCCTTATCAGAAAGGTCCTGCCACGTGACTAATAGGTGCATGAATAGTCTCCTTTTACGGTATAGTTAGAGATGGTCTAGTGAGACGAATCGTATTGCCTTCTTTAATCACCTGCGGCGAGAGAATTCTCTGCCTCTGCAACACCTGAGGTACCGGACTCGGTATCTTAACAGGTGTAACTTGCGGTCCCCAAGTATGATACCAAGTGTGGCCTTGGGCTAAATAGAGCCCCGAATCAAGCCAGAGGCTGACATCACCAGAAAACTCGCCTCCGATGGAAAAAAGTACATCAGCCTTCACATAGGTCACCAAGACTTCAGGGCCATTGGGTCCAGCGACATTGATGGCCAGTTGCTTCTCCTCAGGCGACCAGCTCAGATCAGTAACCCTCTTTCCCGGAAGAGGGATGATTCGTATCACCTGCCCCCGGCGATCACAAATCCAGAGCTGCTCCTGGGAATCATCGTCCACAAGCACCGCCAAATACTGGCCGAGGGGAGACCAAGCAAAATCCTTGGCCCGAGCGTTCTCTAGCCACCTTTCGGTCGCCACAGTGCGACCCTCATCTTGATGGAAGACCTCTAAACCGGTTTGGTTTTGGTCAATTCGTACTGCGTACCTGTCTTTGGGATCACTTTTTCGCTCATCTTGTTTGGAATTCCTGCCAGCATCCAATCTTTCTAGCAAATCCCGATCTCCAATAGGTACTGGCGTGGCCCAGAAAGAGACCATGTTCGCTGCCAGTCGATCTCTTCTCTTGATACTATCGGGATGTGTACGAAAAACCTTCATTGGCAAATCTTCTGAAGACGACAGGAAAAAATCATCAAGGACGCCCACGGCTCCTGCACCATCAAAACCTGCCTTTATGGCTAGGGCTTGACCATACAGATCTGCCTCATATTCCGCTTCACGACCCCATCCCAAATTGAGAAGCTGCAAAAGGGTAGCGCCGGCCATGCGGAGAAGATCTGCGGATGCCACTTCCAGGGCCATCATTCCTACCTCTACAAGGACGGTGAGCCCCATTTGGCGAAAGACTGCATTCACCCCATGCTTAAGCTCTACGTGAGCGATCTCATGTCCTAGGACTGCAGCCAGTTTCGACTCGTCCTCACCAATGGCATGGACCAAACCTCTGGTGATCAAGACATAACCCCCCGGCAGAGCAAAGGCATTGAGTTCCAAGGAATCCAGCACTATTAGAGTATACTCTAAGTCATCCCTTTGCGCCACAGAAACAAGCCGGGAAAACACCTCATCTACCCACAAACGTTTGTGGACAGGCAAATGGTATACTCCTCCATATTTCTTCAGGACTTCTGGTAGTGCCCCCCTTCCCAAGCTACCCTCAAAGGAAGGTGCGAGTGATCGAGCCTGCCCATATGGAGCAGATAGGCCGACAAGGAAGACGACTAACATCACAGCAACAAATTGCCTGCAGACTATGTTCCTTCTCAAAACAACCACCGCCAGTGAGCCAAAATATCCCCGAGAAATGACCCGTCTATGATCGAAGGCTGATCACTGCTGACTGCAATCGAGAAGCCTTCGTTACCAGGCAACAAGAGAAAGACGCGGTATTCGTTGAGATGAT
>JAAZLY010000199.1 GCA_012799115.1 Bacillota bacterium | reverse complement strand
CCTCTGGCTCGACCCTCAAGGAGAGAAAACCTCCACTTAAGGTCTACTTCCAGGACACACTGGTGTTTCTGCGCCAACCCAAGTTCTTGTTTTTGGCCTTGATCACCATTGTTCAAGGTATGATCAAAGACGGTATCAGCCTTTGGACTCCCATTTTATTGGTGCAAAATCATGATCAATCCATTGGAGTTGCAGCCATCTATTCCCTCTTGGTCCCCACCTTTGGCTTCCTAGGGGTCTTGCTCGCCAGTCGGTTGAATCAAAGGGTCAAAGGCCATGACGAGTTGGCCATTACCATTCTCTTCGCCGTGGGTGTGGTTTGTGCCCTAGCTGTACGCTTTACCCTAAACAGCGATTCCCTCTTAACGCTGACCCTCTTGATCGGACTTTGCTCCCTAGCCATTAACGGCATCAACAATCTCTTACTATCGTCGATTCCCCTTCGCTACTCCCAAAGCGGGAAGACTTCCACCTTGGCTGGCTTCTTAGACTTTGCTTCCTATGTAGGTTCCGGTTCCATGACCATTCTAACCGGAATTGTCCTAAAGAGTTGGGGGTGGCAAACCCTCCTCGTGGGTTGGGTGGCCCTATTTGGCCTTGGTGGCCTTTTGATGCTGAGTCGTCTCTTTATTCCAATCTTCCAACGGAAGACGGAAAGCACAGAAAACCTCACAGACTAGTCTTTGATTATACTCCCATGTGCCTGTCAGATCAGGTTCTTTATCGTATAATAGAACTGATGCTATGAAAGCATGTAACAACTTGGTTCGTAGGAGGTCGATGCAGTGAAAGCGGTGGCAACTCCCTGGTCTGGCTTGGCGAAGTTTCTCCTCTTGGGATTTGGGATTCCATTTTCCCTCGTGGGGCTCCTCTTGTTTTTTGCTTTCGACGGAAACTGGGCCCTCCTCTTGAACGGCCTCTTGTGGCTGGTGATTGGAGGTGCATTTCTGATCAAGGAAGTTTCCCATAGGCGCAGACTGCATAGGTTGAAACAAGAAGGTCTTTTCTATGAGGGAACTGTGGTCAACATCATCCCGTCCCATTGGATTCGCATCGGAAGCTATATCACGGCCCGTGTCGAGTTTGTCTACAAGACGGAGAAAGGTGACTGTACCAAAAGAAGCGGGTATGTTCTACTCTCGCCTTTTGATCGAATGGAAGACTTGCAGGTGAACATCTATGTTGATCGTTATCATTCAGAGAAGTACATGGTTGAGCTTCTAAGGCGAGGTGTCGGCAGATGAAAAAGGAGTTAGATTATTTCATGATTGAGGGTGCCCTCGGCTGGAACCAACACTGGTTTCGGGATTGGTCCATGTACTTTGGGGGCTGTGCTGCTGTTACAGCCTGCGATCTATGTATCTATCTAGCAAGAGTGAAGGGTTTTCCTCAGCTCTACCCCTATGATCCAGGCCATGTGGCAAAAGAAGATTATCTGGCCTTTGCCAAGACAATGAAGCGCTACCTTACCCCCCGTTTGCAGGGGATCGATACCCTTCCTCTGTATCGTTCTGGGCTCTTACGGTTTTGGCAAGATGCAGGCGCAAATACCCTTGAGATTGCAGAAGTAAGCGGGGCTTTACCTTGGACCGAGGCGCGGGATATGGCAAAACAGCAGATTGACTCTGCCATGCCTGTCCCCTTTCTCTTATTGCGTCACAAAGAACCCTCCTTGAAGCCCTATCAGTGGCATTGGTTCAATCTGGCCGGCTATGAAGAGCGCGATGGAGATTTCTATGTGAAGGCTGTTACCTACGGTAGCTATAGCTGGTTGAATCTTAAAGAACTCTGGGATTCGGGTCACAAACGTAGAGGCGGTTTTATCCGCATTCTAACCCCAGGGGATCTGTTAGAGGAGTGACCCCTTGAGTTCCCTTAAGACAGGGATCACATCCTGTTCAAACCAGGGGTTACGTTTCAACCAACCATAGTTCAAGGGAGAGGGATGAACTAGGGGTAGAAACCTAGGCAAATACTCCCTGAAGCTCTGCACTGTTTCCGTTAGATTGTCCTTACGCCTTTTTCCCAAATAGTATCTCTGGGCGTAACTTCCCACTAGAAGAATGGTTTCAACCTGTGGCATCACCTCTAAGAGACGGGGATGCCATTTTTCTGCGAATCCCTTGCGCGGTGGTTTGTCACCACTCTTGGCCTTGCCGGGATAGTAAAAATCCATGGGTAACTGAGCAATACGCTCAGAACCATAGAATTCTTCACGGGTGATGCCCATCCATTCCCGCAGGCGGTCGCCGCTGGGATCATTCCAAAACAGGCGTGTTTCTTCTGCTTTGCGACCTGGTGCTTGCCCTACAATAACAAGGCGCGCCTCCTTTGACGCCTTGAACAGAGGGCGAATTCCCCGATCTGTATAGTCTTGATTCATCGGATCCGCCATGATCTCTTCCGTGATTACTGCAAAGGTGGTCATTGTCAACACCTCCTGATGGATTAGAGTCCCCTTTGACTGTCAGGATTCTCCCTTCACTTGCTATATCCTTTGGGCCTTTCCCGATCTCCTCCAGGAAAGATCATCTACTTGTACTTCCCTGCTAACCTACTAGCCTACTAACACCTCTTGACTACTTCCTTGCTGTCTTACGAGAAACATTTTCGCTAAAAGAATCCCTTTGTTTCTTGCGTTTTCAGGCTTCTCGAGAAATAATTACGTGAATTTCACGATTGTTTGGAGGAGTTTCCAGAAAACACGAGAAAGTATAGAATGTAAATTACAGGCTAAGGGGCTTGATCATGGCTACATTGAGAGATATTGCAGCCCGTGCCGGAACATCATTGGCCACAGTGAGCCGTGTTTTGAATGGTCATCCATCTGTGGATCCAACACTTGCTGCAAAAGTTTTGAGGACTGCTTCAGAGTTAGGGTATACAAGAAACAACCGCAGAAAGAATGAGAAACAAACCATTGCTGTATTGGTCACCTGGCCAAGTACCTCACCAACGGAAGGCGAACAAGACAATATGTTCGCTATGACGTATATCCACGCCATTTATATCACTGCAGAGCGTATGGGATATCATCTAGACTTTCACTTTGGAGAAGCTTCGGGCGACTTAAGTCCCCACCTACAATGGCAGATTACTACACAACGCTTTCAGGGTGCGATTATTGTAGGAAGTTACTTCGCCATGGAAGAGACCTACGTAAAGAGCCTACAGGCGGCAGGGATTCCATTCTTCCGCTTATCGAAGGCTCCCCCGGAGTATCGGGTACCACAGAGCTATGTCGCAGTTGACGACTATGCTGGCGGGTATCGAGCAGGCCATCACCTGCTTAGTACTGGCATCACCAAGGTACTACACATTGCAGGTCCCCTCAATTCCCGTGATGCTATTGAACGCAAACAGGGCTTTGTCCAGGCCTGTAAAGAGCATGGAATTCGGGAGGAAGAAATCGCCGTTTTCCACGGCGACTTCCATGAGTCTTCTGGTAAGCGGTGTGCACAAGAGCTGCTGCGCTCTAGAGACTTTCCGCAAGGCATCTTTGCCTCCAATGACATGATGGCAATTGGTTGCATGCGCACCCTCCAGGAACATGGAATCCGGTTTCCAGAAGATATCAAGATCGTTGGCTTTGATGACTTGATCCTATCTTCCTATGTCCAACCGGGGTTGACAACGATCAGAGTACCCTTTGTAGATATTGCTAGGGTAGCAATAGAAGAGTTAGTCAGGCAAATTGAATGCCCTGTGCGAAAGACTACAAAGGTTGTTCTTGATGGCGAGTTAATTGTGCGTCAATCATGTGGAACACAAACGAGTGGCAATGGAGGTGGTACGCGCAACTTAAGATAGTGTTGTCTGCATAAGGTTAGTCCAACAAGAATACTAAAGTAAAGGGGAAGATGAATTTATGTCTAGAAGCAAATTGTCAGTCCTTTTAGTCATGACTTTGGCATCGCTCTTGATCCTATCTTCGGTAGCTTTAGCGAAAACCACCCTAACAATCTGGGCGGTAGATGGTCTAGAGTTGGATGATCCGCATCACTATTACGTGCAAAACTTGGTAAAGACTTTCCTTGCTGATAACCCAGATATCGACATTGACTGGGTAGCCTTTGGTAGTGAGGGAGCAGCCCTCAACAACCGGATTCGCGTTGCCCTTGCAGCAAATGTGGGTCCTGACATCTTCCAAAGCTGGGGTGGAACGTTCATGGGTGAGTTTGCACGCATGGGCAAACTCCTCGACCTAACCGAAGAGTTATCCGACGTGCCAACCAGTGAAGCTGCTAAAGCTGCTATGAGCTATGATGGCCGCCTCTATGGTATTGCACCTTTCTTTGCCATTGCAGGTCTCTATGTCAATGAAGGAATCTTTGAGGAACTCGGACTCGAAGTACCTACTACTATTGCCGAGCTCGAAGCAGTCGCTGAGAAACTCGTTGCCAATGGTATTCAACCATTTGCCGTTGGTGCCCGTGATGAGTGGCCCATCCTGGCAACCTATATGTACCTTGTCAACCGCTATGGCGGCACAATCTTTGACGATGCTGTAGCCCGCAAAGTACGTTTCGATGCTGAACCTTTTGTCCAAGCTGGTCTAAAGATTCAAGAATGGTCGAAGCGCGGCTTCTTCGGCAACACACCAATGTCTGAAGGCTACGGTGACGCCCAGCTCTTGATGCAAACAGGTCAGGCTGCTATGCAGATTTCCGGTTCCTGGCTCTGCGGTCTCTATGCAGATCCCAACCAAACAGACCAGACCATCGGCTTCTACGCTGTACCGGTTCTTGAAGGTGGCGTAGGCAAAGTAACCGATTTGGCAGGAATGACCGACGTTGGTTTCGTAGCCACCGCTACTGCTGCTGACAAGAAGGATGCTGTCGTGCGTTTCCTAACTTACGCCATGTCCGTTGAAGCAGCAGAAAAAGAAGCTGGTCGTGTGGCCTCCATACCTGGTGTAAACCCACCGAACAGACTAACCGGTATGGCTAGTGATGTGTTTACCCAAGCTGAGACCATTCAATTCTGGTGGGATCAGAACTTACCGCCTGCTCTGACCACACCTGTCAACTTGACAATTCAGAGCTTCTTGATGGATGACACCGATGTTAAGGCAGAACTAGCACGCTACGAACTCCTAGTTGAAGACGAACTGGGAAGCGTTAGGTAGATGCACTTAGCGGGAAGGCTGAGCTCATCAGCCTTCCCTACCTTTGTTAGCTCCGACTGGATTCTTATCTGTGACTTGAGGTGAATAAAGTGGCAGTAGCACAGACCGCAAAGAGAAAAAAGAAAAGGGATTGGTATCGCCTTGGTTTTATCGCTCTCTTTCTCCTGCCCGCGCTAGCGATTCTGGGCACCTTCATGTTTTATCCTATCAAGGAGACCTTTCGTCTTTCTTTTATGCGTTCTTCCGGCTTTGGGGAAGAAATCTATGTGGGCTGGCGTAACTATCAGCGCATTTTCGCTAGTCCTGAGTTTAGGCAAGGCTTTGTTAATGTCTTTAAGTGGGCCTTTTGGAGTGTAGCAATTCAAATTCCCTTGGCATTTTTCATTGCTTTTACCTGCGTCAACTTCCGTACGCGCATCATTGGCCGCCTACGAGGTGTTTACTACCTGAGTAACGTACTACCTTCGGCTATCACGGCGATGTTAGGAGTGTTTATCTTCTCGCCCACAAGTGGCGTGATCAAGACCTTTGCGAAAACGACTGGCTGGAAGTGGCTAGAAAGCATTGACTGGCTTGGCAATCCCAAGCTAGCCTTCTGGTCCCTCTTCGCCTTAGCAACTTGGGCTTACATCGGGTTTGGCATTATCTATTTGATGGCCAATATTGAACAAATCCCAACGGAGATTCGCGAAGCAGCTCTCATTGACGGTGCAACCCAATGGCAATATGCCTGGCGAGTTGTCATTCCCTATGTGTCCTATGCCATTCGGGTGCAAGCGATTTTGGCAACAGTGGGAAGCATTAAACTCTTCGACCTACCCTATATGGTGACCCTGGGTGGTCCAAGGAATGCAACGGTCACGCTGGGAATTACACTCTACCGGGAGGCCTTCCTAAACTGGCAATATGGTCGGGGTGCAGCCATTGGAGTCGTAATCTTCCTTATTTGCTTGGTAATCACGATCTTCCAGTTCTCTTTTGTCAATGACCACAGCGCAACGGATCACAGTATCTAGGAGGGAGGAACGGAAATGCGTAGGAAAAAGGTGTCACAGTATACTGAGGAGTTTGAAGCTCCAAAATCCCAAAGAAGGCTCAGTGTGTCTTCGGTTCTTGTACACATTGCCCTAATACTTCTGGCCTTGATCGTCATTTCGCCGCTGATCATTCCGTTTTTCTTTACGTTCAAGACCCCCCTGGAGTTTGCTTACAATCCCTGGGGTTTGCCAGAGAAACTGCGCTGGTCGAACTTTGAACAGGCCTGGAAAATGGTACGTATCGGCGAAGGTTTACGCAACTCGCTACAGGTCTGCATAGGTGCGGTACTCTTTACTGTCCCGCCTGCAGCCATGGCTGGATACATTTTCGCTTTTTACCGCTCAAGGGTAACCAATGTCCTTTTCTACGTTGTCATGGCGGGATTCTTTGTTCCAGTGCATATGGTCTTGATTCCCCTCTATCAGTTTAGTACCAAGATTGGGATTACCAATACCTTCCCGGGGGTATTCCTCCCCATCGCTGCCTTTGGAATTCCCTTTTGGACGATCATTTATCGTTCCTTCTATTCAGGTCTTCCAAAAGACATGGTAGAAGCTGGCCGAATCGATGGAGCGGGGCACTTTACCGTGTTTATGCGTATCATCTTCCCCATGGCTAAACCAGCTACAGTGCTAGCAGTGTTACTGAGTTTCATGGGTGGATGGAGCGACTTTATTATCGGACTGATTATGCTAAGCTCCCAATCGAAGTTTACGATGCAACTACGTATCTCGCAGTTCATTGGTAACCTAGGAGCAAACTACTTCCCGCAGTATGCAGCGGGAGTGATCATTTCCTCGCTACCGACGATCATCTTGTACTTGATCTTCCACAAGTACATTATCCAAGGTACGACTCTAGCTGGAGCAATCAAAGGCTAGTCTCCAATTTCAACGAAACGTGCAAAAAACCCCAGATTACTGGGGTTTTTTTCGTTTAGGTCGGGTCATCGGGGTCGCACGTGTTTTTCTCCATCGTCAAGAACGCATCGACGATCCTCGGATCAAAATGGCGCCCACTCTGCTCTTCTATGTACTTTAGTGCATCGGCCTTGGTCCACGCCTTACGATATGGTCGGTCACTCGTCAGGGCATCATAGACATCGACCACGGAGAACATTCGTGCAGCCAAGGGGATCTCCTCACCCTTCTTGCCAAAGGGATACCCACTGCCATCGAATTTCTCATGATGATATAAGGGAATCTCAAGTGAAGGGCGAAGATACTCGATGGTGTATAACATGTCGTAAGCAAGTTTAGGATGGCGGCGCATGATCTCCCACTCATCCTCTGTCAACGGACCGGGTTTGAGCAGTATAGCATCTGCTATACCGATCTTACCGATATCGTGCAAGAGAGCGCCCCGCTGAATCGTGACCAACTCATCTTCAGGCACACCCAACTCCCTCGCCAACTGTAACGTTAACTCCACCACTCTACGACTATGTCCTTCCGTCTCATAATCACGGAGCTCAAGACCCTTGGCCAGACTTTCAATCGTTTCCTCATAGGCGTGATTCAACTCATCGTAGACCCGGCACAGCTCTTCCTCTGCTTGCTTGCGTTCTGTAATGTCACGGGCAATGCCTTCGAGGGCAGCGAGGAGTCCATCCTGGTCATACTGGGGAGTAATTCGATGCTCTAACCACACAAGCTTGCCCTGCTTACTCTTTACTAGCGTTGTCAAGGGCTCAGTGCCATGAATCTCTTCGCTCAGCTTCTTTAGGTTAGCATAATCTACAGGATGAATAATATCTCGGACAAGATCTGGCCTATCCTCGAAATCCTCTTGGGTGTAGCCTGTGATGTTCTGGACCGATGGACTAATGTACTCAAGTTGATGGCGTTTCGGAGCAGAGGCCACCTTAATGCGATAGATGATGTCTAAAGCGTTTTCGGCCAGGTGACGATAGCGCTGTTCACTCTCACTAAGGGACTTTTTGATCCTCTCTTGCTGCTGGATATGTTCTTCAATTTCATCGATGTATGCTTGCCTCTCGTGGGAAAGCCTAGTTCGTTCGATCTCTAGCGCTGCCATGTTAGCCAAGGCATGGAAGATATCTATTTCATCCTGGGTAAACTCGTGGACTCGTTCCACGCTACCAACAATCAGAACGCCAATAGCCCTTCCTTGGTTACACAGGGGGATATAGAAGAGAGAACGAAGGTCACGGCTAACTGTTACCAATAACTCTTCCTCTGTCAAATGGGCCACTCTAGTATCAGGCAAAACAGACTCCTTCATCGTGGAGAGCACTCTATAGATATGGGGATGCTTGGTGACCAACGCTCTCTTCATGGCCTCTGGGAAATCATCCGGTAAGCTCGGAAACGTAGCTTCTAGATTCAGAAGTCCTTCATGATTCAACAAATAGATAGCAGCAGAACCCCGATTCATCAGTTGGGCCGCGCCATCTACGATTTTCTGAAACAATTCTGTCATGTCATGCGTCAGAGCCAGGGTATTCCCTACCTCCAAGAGCATCTCTAACTGATTGCTCTTCCAAAGCAAGATGTCTTCTGTCGTCTCCACAGTTGGATCTAACACGCTAGCCTCTCCTTCCACAACACAACCCACGCAATGGCCGATCTGTCACATCGGTAATCACACCATGGGTTTTAGGACTAAAGCGAGATAATACTGTCCTTCTTAATTTCCTTGTTTCTCCAACAACTCCTTCAGAGAATGCAAACGTTTTTGAAAATGCCCTTGTTTCCCTATCAGCCAGGATCGGCAGCGCGATGAATACACACAGATTCTAATTACGTCTGGGCACTATACATGAAGTTTAGCGATATGAAAGACGATGAGATTGTCATTCTGGAATATAAGATCATGGTCAACGAAGATGACATAGGGGTAGATCCGAGAGGGGATCTGGCTTTTATCAAGAAGGGCAAGGTTTACATGCAAACAAAGGTAGACGGGACCGTGCTGCCTGCAGAAACCAGAGATTTAGGTCCAGCCGAACTAACGAAACGAAACCTGAAGTGGAAGTTCTCTGCTTTAGATTGGGATCTGTTCTAAAGGGTTCGCCTAGCTACTTTACCGGCTAAACAGCCAAAGGAGCCCCATTTACCTGGGGCTCCTCATGACCACGCTCAAGAGGGTTTCGTAACTCTCAACAACCTCATACCGTACCGAACCACTGCTGATGGCCCGAAAGTGTTCTTGCGCGCAGCGGATCTTAAGGTCCTCCACCTTGCGAAGTTCTAGGCTCGATAGGTCGCCTTTCGTCTCGGCAACGAAGTAGATGTGTTTCACCTTCTCATCATGGAAGGCAAGAGCCCAGTCGGGACTATATTTACCCACCGGTGTATTGATGTAAAAACCCCTGGGCAACTTGACGTAGATGGCGACATCAAACCAAGCCTCTAGATTCTGGGCCAACTGCATCTCCCCCTTTGAATCGTAGAGGAGATGATCATAAAGATGCTTCTCGGTTCGCATAGCATTGACGCCT
>JAAZLY010000198.1 GCA_012799115.1 Bacillota bacterium | reverse complement strand
GATCCCAGTCGATCTGGTTGACATGATCAGGCGACTGATAACTATTGGGATCTCCCCCCTTAGTCCTGGCAAAATCCTGTCCGCCATGGAGAAAGGGAATACCCTGGCTGGTGAGTAAAATGGCGTGGGCCAGTTTCATCATCTTCAGCCTCTCCCCTTCCTCTTCAGGGGCGGTTGTACAAAGGAGTTTATCCCAGAGGGTGAGGTTATCATGGGCTTCCGCGTAAACTACGCTTTGGGCTGGACTGATGGCCCAAGGACCCTTGGAGTAAAGCACCTTGGCATAATCGATCTGGGGATGCTGTATGGCTCCCACAATGCCGAATTTCACTGTTTCTTCAAATCCTTGGCCCTGGACAAAGCCCCCTTCATTGGTATGAAAGACATGTCCTTTTAGGCCATCTCGGAAATCGCTACAAAAGGAGGCGATACCTGGAAGGTGCACCGTATTTTCCTTCATCGCCCGCACTTCCGGGGGAATTGTACTTCCCGCGGCGGCCCAGCCTTCTCCGTAGAGGAGGATGTGCTTGGAGATTAAATCAAGGCTCCGCCTCACCGCTTGCATCGTCTCAATGGTATGGAGCCCCATCAAGTCAAAGCGGAAGCCAGAGAGCTTGTATTCTCGAGCCCAATAGGTGACAGAATCTACGATAAACTTGCGTACCATCGAACGCTCATCAGCCAGTTCGTTGCCGCAACCAGACCCATTGGAAAAACTGCGATCTGGGTGATGGCGATAGTAATAGCCTGGTACTAACTTATGAAAGGAGGAGGCCAAGGAATGGAAGGTATGATTATAAACCACATCCATAATCACTCCGATTCCAGCCTGGTTCAGACCTTGGATCATCGTTTTTAGTTCCCGAATGCGTACCCGGCCATCGATGGGATCGCTAGCATAGGATCCTTCTGGCACATTATAATGCAAGGGGTCATAACCCCAGTTATAACTATCCATCGGCTTTAGCTCATCAACGGTGGCAAAATCAAAGATGGGCAAGAGATGCAAATGGGTAATGCCCAGTTCCCTAAAATGATCCAGCCCCGTGGAGATCCCCCCAGGTGTCTTCGTGCCTTCTTCCACTAAGCCAAGATACTGTCCTTGGGCTTTGATTCCAGAGTTCTTGGCTACTGAAAGATCCCTAATATGGGCCTCATAAATAACGGCATCCACCGGGCTCTCTAAGGGTAGTGGTTTGACCTTGTCCCAGCCCTTGGGATTTGTCGCGGCTAGATCAACAATTTGCCCCCGGAGACCATTAGCCCCGGTGGCCCTAGCATAGGGGTCAACCACTTCCACTTGTCTCTCGCCATGGGTTACGAGGAAATTGTAGTAAAGACCTTCCAAATCTCCCCTCAGCCTACAGGACCAAACTCCCCTTTCACCTCGCTCCAGAGAAATGATCTCACCTTGGAGCTCATCATGACTGGCATAGATAATGACGCTGAGCCGGGAGGCCGTTGGTGCCCAGACTTTAAAGGTCGTTTCTTTCTTGCTATAACGCACCCCTAGATCATGACCTGAATAGTGAAACTCCCTTTGAAACTCCTTGCTTCCAAAAACCCCCCCAAAGGTCACTCGAGCTTTACCATGGGTCTGATGCTCCAGGCGATACTCTTTGTGTAAATCAAGGGGACGATGCGTTGTAATTTGAAAGCGCCGAGGGTTTTCCCTACAGACAGAAATGGGGACCTCGTCCTCCCCTTTTTCATCCCTTGCCATTAGTTTAAAGCCCAGATTCGGAGCTGAGTCCACCAGCACCGCAAGATAGGTCTCTACCCGAACTGTCTGAATGTCCTCTAGAGAAGCAAGTGTCAGACGGGGCGTACGGTCCACATCGTCTGCCCGATAATAGATATGGTGATCGTCTTGCATCAGCCAGACGTCTAGAGTACCGTGATCATTAGCCCAGTAAAGGGGTACCGAGCGATCCGTTCCATCTTTTTCGGCCCAATTCTCCCCCAATACACGTTTACGCAGGAGAAAGCCAAGTTCCGTAGCGTCCGTTTGCTGTTTGAGGACTGTGCGCGCTAGATAACCGTAACCATCCTGGCTGGCAAATTCCAAAGCCCGTCCTGGTTCGCTATCACCCCAGATCCACAGGTTCCACCCACTGTAATCGCCATCATAACGGTAATAATGGAAGGTTACTTCTAGTTCTGGAAAAATCCTCAGGTTCTTCCGGAGCCGAGCAGGTGGTGCCAAATAGATCGTTGGGTCGCCTGATACAAGCCAGACTTCCGCCGTATCCCCTTTGAAATCTTCTATATAGCGATCCTGGTCAATATCTTTTTCCCAGGAGCTTCCTCGAATCACGAAGCCGAGTCGTCGGTGTTTCTTGGGTATTTCCCAGACTGCAATCTTCCCGAAATAATCTGTCTCCGTGAAGTCAACCCATTGGCCTCCATAGCCCAGGGGCCATAACCAAATTCCCCAGTCCTCGTAAGCTCCGTCATCACGGTGATAGTGGATGATTACTTTTCGCATGCACTCATCCCCCTTAAACAATAGTAGTTCTCCTTATAGAGGCGTCTTCCTGCCACATGGAGCATCATGGGTGAGACTTTGCTTTAGTTTATCCCATTGTTGTTGCGACTTGCAGATAATTGCCTGAACTTGGTATAATAACCCTAGTACATGTAGTGGACAAATGGAGAGGTTGAGAGCATGTCACAATTTGAGCTTCTAGCCACCGCAACGTTCGGGCTTGAGTCTTTGGTCGCCGATGAACTGCGCAAGTTGGGCTATGGAGATGCCCGCGTTGAAAATGGTAAGGTAAGCTTTACAGGCGATGAACTGGCCATCTGCCGAACGAATCTCTGGCTGCGTACGGCAGCTCGGGTAAGGGTTAAGGTGGGTGAGTTTACCGCCACAACCTTTGATGAGCTTTTTGAGAAGACCAAGGCCCTACCCTGGGCTCGCTTTATTCCGAAGAATGCAGAGTTTCCGGTGGAGGGTCGTTCTGTCCAATCCACCTTGTTTAGCGTCTCTGATTGCCAAGCCATCGTTAAGAAGGCTGTGGTAGAGAGTCTAAAGAGAGAACATAAGTTAGAGTGGTTCCCCGAAGATGGTCCCCTGATGAAGATTGAGGTGGCGCTACTGAAAGATGTCGTCACTCTGACCATTGATACCACCGGTGCAGGACTCCACCAAAGGGGTTATCGGGCCCTGGCGACCGGAGCTCCCCTCAAGGAGACGCTCGCTGCAGCACTGGTCATTTTGGCCCGTTATTATCCAGATATCGCCCTGATCGATCCGTTCTGCGGTTCAGGCACGATCCCCATTGAGGCAGCGCTCATGGCCCATAATATGGCCCCTGGACTAAAGAGGAGTTTTGCTTCAGAAACGTGGCCTTGGATCTCGCCTGCCTCCTGGAAAAAGGCCCGAGAGGAGGCTGAGGACTTAATCAAAGCAGAAAAACCCGACTACTTGGTTGGCACGGATATTGACGAAGGGGCCCTGAAGATAGCTCGTCATAATGCAGA
This sequence comes from Bacillota bacterium, assembly GCA_012799115.1. Classification (GTDB taxonomy): domain Bacteria; phylum Bacillota; class Limnochordia; order Darwinibacteriales; family Darwinibacteriaceae; genus UBA5420. The sequence goes on along the minus strand of JAAZLY010000198.1, from coordinate 630 downwards.
GGCAGCAGGCGTGGCTGGTTCGATCCACTTTCAGCGTCAAGAAATCAAGGATCTAACCACAAGTAAGAAGTATGGGAAGTTGGTAACCAATCCTCCCTATGGAGAGCGTTTCGGCGAGAAAGATGAGGTTGATCAGCTCTACCGCGAGTTAGCTCAAGTAAAGAAGTCCCTTGATACCTGGTCTTTCTACATCCTCACTTCCTATCCCCAGCTCGAAAAGGTCCTGGGAGGTAGGGCTACCAAGCGCCGGAAGCTGTATAATGGAAATATCGAAACCCAATATTATCAGTATTTTGGTCCTAGACCTCCAAGACGTCAAAGTTAAGTTTGAAAGGCCACCTGCGAAAGCAAGTGGCCTTAAACTTTGGTTGAAAGCAATCACAGGTGCGCATGATTTTTGCTGTGGAAAGAAGGACTTTGACGAATGACGTGTAACTATATAGTTACACTAAAGGTGTAATTGTGTCGTTTTGTAACCAAGATGGGGGGAGAGATACATGGCAAATCTAGAACGACTAGGTGCGCGACTTCGGCATGCCCGGGAGCGAGCTGAGTTAACTCAGGACGAAGTAGCGGAATATCTCAAGGTGTCGCGCGGGCAGATTTCCTATTACGAAAATGGACGACGAG
>JAAZLY010000197.1 GCA_012799115.1 Bacillota bacterium | reverse complement strand
CAAACCTTGTAGTTTACAAATAAGGTCGTTCAGTAACATAAGTGGGGTCGAGTTCAGTATGAAAAGATTGACGGGGAAACAAATAGCAGAGTTACTTAATCTTTCGCCATCCACGATTTCAAACGTGCTCAATGGCCATTATGACCGAGTTAGTGAAGCGACAAAGAAGCGTGTGTGGGATGCCATTGAGGAACATGGCATCAGACAATTCGAGCATCATGATCAGAAGAAGGCTCTGGAAAGACGTAATATTGTCTTCATTGTCATGTCCGAACACTCCAACCAATGGTTCCTGGATAATCTGCAAGGGATCGCCGAGACTTGCAGAAAACGCAATTATATCCTGTCGCAGGTACTCTTCCCGGTTTGGGATCCGGACTACTTTCGTTTTGTCTTTTCCGCCCAGGACTTTTGCGGAGCGCTTTTGATCACGACCATGAATCATCCCGTAACTGACCTTCTTAGGTCTTTTCGGATCCCTTATGTGATGATTGATACCTATGACGATCAAAGCAAGTACAATACAGTCCATCTCGATAACTTCGGCGGGGCTTTTGCTGCTGTAGACTACCTGATTGAACTTGGGCACCGAAACATCGGATTCTTGGGAGGTAGTCCCCCCTGGAGCTCAGCCATCTACAGAGAGCGGGGGTATCGAGCCGCCTTAAGGAAACATGGAATTGAGCACGACCCCAAGCTGGAGCATAATGGAGCGTTTACCCACTTTGGCGGACTTCTGGGTACGGAGATCTTGCTCGATCGTAATCCTGATCTGACAGCGATTTTCGCGGCATCCGATGAAATGGCCATGGGCGCACTGAAAACCGCTACAGAATTGGGACTTCGTGTACCAGGAGACTTATCGATTATTGGTTTTGATGGTCATAACCTGGGTCAAGTCAGCCATGTACAACTAACGACGGTGCAGACCAATCCCTATGTGGTAGGGGTAAATGCCTGCGAAATGCTAATTGGCATGTTAGAGTCGGGAACGACCGAGGTGGCCAAAGTTGTTATGGACGTTGTCTTAAGTGTTCGAGGTACAACGGGTAGGCCTAAGCCTCGGGTCTAACGTGAAAGAGGACAGAGGAGAAAGTGGAAAGGAGGGATACGGAACTACTTGCGCAGGCTTTTCAGAATATCTCTTGTGACGGAAGAACAAAAAAGTAAAGGGGGAAGAAAAGTGAGGAAGAGTATTGTTTTGCTTGTTCTGCTGGCACTAGTCGTGGCGAGTGGGACTGCCGGTGCACAAAAAGTGACACTACGCTATATGTTTTGGGATCAAAATCAGCAAGAAGCCTATGCAGCTTCCATTGACGAGTTCATGCGACTCAATCCAGACATTGAGGTTGTCATGGAACTAGCCGAATGGAACGACTACTGGACAAAGCTGACTACGGGGATGGCTGCCCGCAACTTGCCAGACGTCTTTTGGGGCCACGCAGCCTACTTCTCAGCATTTGTTGCCAGAGGGGCACTCCTAGATCTCCAACCTCTGATTGAGCGTGATAACATCGACACATCGATTTACTATCAGAGTCTACTTGATTTTTGGAGTTATGAAGGAGCCCAATATGGTTTGGCAAAGGATTGGGATACCATTGCCTTCTTCTATAACAAGGATCTGTTTGACGCTGCAGGTGTTCCCTATCCCAGTGACGACTGGACTTGGAACCCACAGGATGGGGGCGAGTTTGTTCGTACATTACAGCTCCTAACCTTAGATGATCAAGGCCGCAACGCTTTGGATCCAAACTTTGATCCAAAGAAGGTTGTCCAATACGGTCTCGGGGACATTGGTGGAGCGAATATGCAGGCTGGATGGCTGAACTTTGTGTGGATGAATGGTGGAACAGGCGTACTGGATAAGCCCTATGGCTCGAAACTAGTGATGAACGAACCTGAATGCATTGAGGTATTGCAGTTCTGGTCCGACTTGGTGAACAAGTATCATGTAGCGCCACCTCCTGAGGCTACAGTAGCGGGCGGTAGTCCATGGGATCTGTTCACAGCAGGACGGTTTGCCATGGTTCCTGCAGGTTCCTGGATGCTTACTGCTGGGCGTTCCATCGAGGCTTTCTCCTGGGACGTAGTGGGAATGCCTTGGGGTCCTGCCGGACGTTATAGTGCCTTCAACGGCCTCGCCCACAACATCTATGCCCAAACGCCACATCAAGAAGAAGCTTGGCGCTTGTTGGAGTGGCTCGAGGGTTATGAGTCGCAGAAGATCGTTGCTGAATATGGTTGCGTATTTCCAGCCATCGGCGAGCTTGTTCCTACGTTCTTAGAAGCCTACGCAGGGCGTGACCCAGAGAACGTCGCTGTGTACAACGACATGGCAGAGAATACAGGTACCTGGCCGATGCACGTAAACTGGAATGAGATCTTCGATATTATCCAACGTGAACTGGATATGATGCTGCAGGGCTTTGTGGATGCCGAGACCACAGTAGCAAATATCGAGATGCAAGTAGGCCACTTGCTTCAGTAAGAGTTGATGTCGGGGGCACGTAGGTGCCCCCTGTACTTCTAGAGGGGGTATTTGACCGTGGCGCGCATGAGCCAGAAGCGTAAGCGTGAAGCAATAGCAGGTTATCTCTTTATTACACCCAACCTTTTCGGCTTCCTCGTCTTTCAACTTATCCCCATTGCGGTGGCCATCGTTTTGGGTTTTACCGAGTGGGATTTAATTAATGAGCCAATTTGGGTTGGCTTCTCCAACTATCGAAATCTGCTAAAGGATCCTGTATTCCAGCTCTCGGTAAGAAAGACACTGTATTTTGTGTTGGTGAATGTGCCGGTTCAGTCGGCGTTGGCCTTGTTAATTGCCATCCTCTTGAACCGTTCCATTCGATTTAAGAATCTCATTCGAACCCTGTTTATTGTTCCTTGGGTATCTATGGCAGTGGCGGTGGGTTTGACATGGACCTGGATTTACAACTCGCAGTTTGGTCTCTTGAATGAAATCTTAGTGAAGGTTGGGCTCGACAAGATTCCTTGGTTGGCACACCCTGATTGGGCTATGATCTCCGTTATCGTTGTCAACATCTGGCAGTTCCTTGGCTTCCACATCATTATTTTCTTAGCGGGTTTGCAGATGATCCCCCGGGAAGTAGAAGAAGCAGCCATTGTTGATGGAGCTTCTACTTTGACAAGGTGCTTTCGGATCACTTTGCCCCTCATCAGCCCCGTCCTATTTTACGATCTGATTGTAAACGTCATTGGAACATTCCAGATTTTTGATTTGCCCTATGCCATGACAGGTGGTGGACCAGGTCAAGCCACTCGAGTGTACAATCTTTACCTTTACCAAAAGGGTTTTCAATTTCTACGGATGGGTGAAGCCAGTGCGATGGCGGTCATGTTGTTTATCATTATCGGTATCACCACAGCCTTTTTCTTTAGGGTAGTGGGGCGCCGTGTCAACTATGACCTTACCTAAGGAGGATGATACTGTGAAAAAACCACTACATTTGGTAGGCGAAGTTTGCTTCTACCTCATCATCTTTGCCATTCTCTTTGTGTATCTCTTCCCGCTAATCTGGCAGTTTTCCACGTCGCTCAAGACCATGGATGAAGTATTTCGGGGCTTCTCTCTGATTCCCAATAAGCCGATCTGGGAAAACTACACAATCTCCTTGCGAGACTTCAATGTGGGCCGTTATCTGTTAAACACCATCTTAGTGGCGGGTTTGATCACCTTAGGACAGGTCTTATCCTGTTCCATGGCGGGTTATGCCTTTGCCAAGTTGAGGTTTCCTGGGCGTGACTTCATCTTCTTCCTTTACCTGGGGACAATGATGATTCCCGCTACAGTGACTCTTATTCCCACTTATGTCATAGTCCTGGAGTTGGGTTGGGTGGATTCCCTAGCCGGTCTAGTCATCCCCTTCTTCTTTGGTAACGCCTTTGGGACGTTCCTTATTCGCCAGTTTTTGCAGGGTGTTCCAAGGGATTTAGAGGAGGCTGCAGAAATTGATGGGGCAGGGTACTTTGTGATCTGGTCACGGGTGATGTTACCCATGGCAAAACCAGCCCTGGCCACTCTAGCAGTGATGACCCTGGTTCAGCAATGGAACAGTCTCGTATGGCCCTTGATTGTGACCCAGGCTGACACGTGGAAGGTCTTGAGTGTTGGCCTGGCAGCATTCCGCCTGTTTAGGACGATTCAATGGAACACCATGATGGCGGCGGTTGTGATGGCTACTCTGCCTATGATTGTCATTTTGTTCTTGGCACAACGTTTCTTTATTCAGGGGATTCAGTTTTCTGGTCTGAATCGATAATACAAGGAGGGGTAGAGATGGCGAAGATTACTTTTCTAGGTGCAGGTAGTACGGTATTTGCAAAGAACGTATTGGGCGATAGTATCTTGAGTCCAGCCTTGCGTAACTCCGAGTTTGCTCTGTTTGACATTGACGCTGGACGCTTGCGCGAATCTGAGATGATGCTAAATGTGTTGAACAACAAGTATGGGGAAAACGGTAAGATCGTCGCCTACACGGATCGGAAGAAAGCACTTGCTGGAGCAGACTATGTCATTAACGCTGTGCAAGTTGGAGGTTACAAACCTTCTACAGTCATTGACTTTGAGGTGCCCAAGAAGTATGGACTGAGGCAAACAATTGCTGATACTCTGGGTATTGGTGGGATTTTTAGGGCCCTTAGGACCATTCCTGTGATGTTTGACTTCGCCAAAGATATGGAAGAGGTTTGCCCTGATGCCTGGTTCTTGAACTACACCAATCCCATGCCGATTTTAACAGGGGCTATGCTTCGGTATACAGGGATTAAGACCGTCGGCCTGTGTCATAGCGTGCAAATTTGTGCCGATCATCTGCTACGGGGTTTGGATATGCCAAGGGATAATGTACGCTACCACATTGCAGGCATCAATCACATGGCGTGGCTCTTGGAGATTACCCGCAATGGAGTGGATCTCTATCCAGAGATTAAAGAAAGAGCAGCTAAGCGACCTGGTCCCCATGATGATATGGTTCGCTATGAACTGATGAAGCAGTTTGGTTACTATGTAACAGAATCCAGCGAGCATCTGTCGGAGTACTTACCCTATTTTATTAAGAGTAAGTATCCTGAACTGATTGAAAGGTTCAACATTCCTCTGGATGAGTACATCAGGCGCTGTGAGGAGCAGATCAAACAATGGAATTATTGGCGGGATAAGTTGGTGGAAAACCCCGAACTCACCCATGAACGAACCAATGAGTACGGTTCGTACATTATGGAAGCTATGGAGACCAATGTGCCCTACAAGATTGGTGGCAATGTACTCAATAACGGTTCCATTACTAATCTGCCCCCAGAAGCAGTTGTGGAAGTACCATGCCTGGTTGATAGTCAAGGGGTTAGCCCGACCTATGTAGGGGCCTTACCGCCGCAACTTGCTGCTCTGAACATGACCCAGATTAACGTGCAGTTACTGACCCTGGAGGCAGCGGTAACTCTGAAGAAGGAACATATCTACCATGCAGCCCTCTTGGATCCCCATACAAGTTCAGAGCTTTCTATCGATGAAATCATCGCCCTCTGTGATGACCTGATCGAAGCCCATGGTGATTGGCTACCAAAATACAAGTAGACCCTTTTAGTAGAATGTGAATTGCGCGGGCGACCCCCGCGCAATTTTGATGCACACCGCACGTTGCAGATCCCTTCAGGGGATTTGCTAATACGAAGAGTCAGAATAATGTGGTAAAGCCTGTCTTTAGTCCAAGGGATGTGGACGATCACTTGCTTTCGCTTTCCGTAATTCTAGTTAACTGGTAGAGTTGTTCCACCTGGCGTGAGGTAGACCGTATGTACGACTAAGGCGCGTCCTCGCATACCTGGTTGCCACTTTGGCTTCGGACGCTGGGAGACGAGATGGTGAAAGAGTTCTCAAGACCGATGCGGATTACGAAAAAGCGCTAATTTGTTGTTGGAAAGCAAAGGATTTCTTCCCATTACGTCGAAATCAATGACGCGTATGAGGTGTGCGGGAAGTTCGTGATGATAGGGGTGAGACTGGAGTCGAGTTGTTAGTGCATGCCTTTGATTAGGGTTCATGTTCTACTCAAGCAATGTTGGAGATAGACTTTACATGAGTTCAACTAGCTTTTATCGAGTTTTCGAGGAGGAGGATGTATGCAACTGGGAGCATTGTTTTCGAAGCAAGCGATGATGCGAAGAGTCTTGATTAGCTTAATTCCCATCGTACTTTTTGCTGTTTACTCATTTGGGCTACGTGTGTTAGTCGTCATGGCAGTGGTGACGGCGGCAGGTGTGTTGACCGAATATTCGATCCTGCGTTTTATGAAGGGCGGCACCAATTTCAAAATTCCAGAAGCGATATTCGTAAGTTGTGTGTTGTTTACGCTCGTCTTACCTGCAACGGTACCGTTATGGGTTGCAGCTGTGGGTATCGCCTTTGGCATCCTGTTTGGTAAAGGTGTCTTTGGTGGTTTCGGCAGGAATGTCTTTAACCCAGCCTTAGTCGGCCGGTGCTTTGTGTTCATCTCTTTTCCGGCTGCAATGACCATGAATTGGGTCGCTCCTTTCCAAGGATTACCTGGGGGCTTCGTCCGCTATAGCGCAGCGATCGATGGGGTAACGGTAGCGACGCCCCTGCGGGACAGCGCCATTGAGTTGTCTCGCCTGTTTCTCGGACAAATCGCTGGATCGAGTGGCGAGATCAGTGCTGTGTTGATCCTTTTGGCCGGAGTGTACTTAGTTGTCACGAAGACAGCCTCCCTTAGAATCATGCTCTCCGGAACGGTAGCGTTTTTCGCGTTGGCTGTGCTCCTATCCTCCTTAGGTCTGCTCCCGGTTACACCGCTCGCAGCTCTGCTCAGTGGAGGATTCCTTTTTGCCATCGTTTTCATGGCCACAGATCCGATTACGGCTCCCCGTGATAAGGTCGCTCAGATTTTCTTTGGTGTCTTAGTAGGACTCTTTGCCCTAAGCATCCGTACATTTTCCAACTTCCCAGAGGGAGCTATGTTTGCTGTGCTCTTAGGAAACACCTTTGGGCCCCTGATTGAAATGCATGTAAAACAATTTGCCGAGCGAAGGAGGATGGCTCATGAAGAAGGATAGTTACCTCTACACTATTATCTTCACGTTTGCGTTAACGGCTGTTTTTGCAACGATGCTTGCTATCACGCAGGCCTACTACTTGCCGGCTATTACGGAAAATGAGGCGAATGTAGAGCGACATGCAATCCTCAAAGTCCTTGGTATTAGTCCAGGCGATGACCTGGTGACGACTTTTTCGGAACAGTTGCAGCCGGCTCTAGCGGGTGATTTGCAGATTTATGCCTCGTATGATGCCAATGGCGATGTGTTGGGCTATGCCTATCCCTTAGATGGCCAAGGTCTGTGGGGCTCCATTCGGGGGTATATCGGGGTATCAGCCTCGCTTGATCGCCTGCTGGGTATGGAGTTTATCGAGCAAAACGAGACTCCGGGGCTTGGTGGCAGGATTGATGAGGATTGGTTCAAAGAGCAGTTCGCGGGAGTACCTCTGGTTCCAGGCGAGGCAATTGCCTACGGCGATGGTCTTGATGCGATCACTGGTGCAACGAGTAGCTCCAATGCAGTTCTTAACATCCTAAATGACACCGTTTCTGATTTGATGACCCACAAGGAGGTGCTGGCACGATGAAAAAAGGAGCGATTAAAGCCCTTTTCAGACGAAATGTCTGGGAAGAGAACCAGGTCTTGCGTCAGATTCTAGGAATCTGCTCTCTCCTTGCAGTCACCAACCTGGTTTCCAACTCCCTCGTCATGGGTGGAGGTCTGATTTTCTCCGTGGCACTTTCGAGTTTCACAATTTCCCTGTTGCGGGAGTATATTCCGCACCGAGTAAGAATGATTGTACAAACGTTGATTATTGCCTCCTGGGTAATCCTCTTTGACATCATTCTTAAGGCCGTTCTGCCTGATATTAGCAGGGCCCTTGGACCTTACATTGGGTTGATTATCACCAACTGCATTATCATGGGAAGGGCCGAGGCCTTTGCCCAGATGAATCCGCCCGTTGAGTCATTCTTTGATGGAGTCTTCGCCGGGCTTGGCTACACAATTGTGTTGGTGATTATTGCCGTAATCCGAGAATTCCTGGGATTCGGAACGTTCTTTGGGATCGATGTCAACTTTGTCGGGTTTCAAACTTGGACGATTATGGTCATGCCCCCTGCAGCGTTCTTTATCATTGGGGTGATGATTTGGATTGTCAATAACATAATGGCTCGTAAACAAGCTTCTGGAGGTGGAAAACGTGGGTAGTGCACCAGCGATAAGTCCTCTCGTGATCTTTCTTGCTTCGATCTTTAGTAGCAATATGGTACTGTCCAACTTCCTGGGAATGTGTTCGTTCATCTCGGTTTCATCAGAGTATAAGACGGCATCGGGCCTGGGAAAAGCAGTAGCTCTCGTTATGGTGTTCACGACCATATTGAACTGGCTGAT
>JAAZLY010000196.1 GCA_012799115.1 Bacillota bacterium | reverse complement strand
ATTGGCGCTACCACACTTGATGAATACCAGAAGCATGTAGAGAAAGATGCCGCCCTCGAACGGCGTTTCCAGCCGGTCATGGTGGACGAACCTAGTGTCGAAGAGACAATTGAGATCCTTATGGGGCTGCGTGATCGTTATGAGGCCCATCATAGGGTGAAGATCAATGATGAGTCTATTGTCGCCGCTGCACGCCTGAGTGATCGCTACATTAGCGACCGTTTCTTGCCTGATAAGGCCATTGACTTAATGGACGAAGCGGGTTCTCGGGTGCGGCTCGCCGGTTTGGTGGCTCCCCCAGAACTGAAGGAACTAGAGGCGAGAATTGCCGAAGTGAGCGTTGAGAAGGAAGCGGCCATCAAGAACGAAGAGTTCGAACAGGCAGCCAATCTTAGAGATACTGAACAGAAGCTCCAAGAAGAGCTGGAAACCAAGCGCAACGAGTGGCGCAAGAGCCATGGGCGCGAAGAGGCAGTCGTGACTGCTGAGGATATTGCCGCCGTTGTGGCAGGTTGGACAGGAGTACCTGTGACCGACATTACCGCGGAGGATGCCGTTCGCTTGCTCAATCTAGAGCAAATTCTCCATGAGCGGGTGATTGGTCAGGACGAGGCGATTGGTGCAATCTCGCAGGCAGTTCGCAGGGCCCATGCCGGACTGAAGGATCCCAAGCGACCGATTGGTTCCTTTATCTTCTTGGGACCTACTGGTGTAGGTAAAACGGAGTTGGCTAGGGCTTTGGCTGAGGCCTTGTTCGGTGATGAAGATGCCATGGTGCGCCTCGATATGTCAGAATACATGGAGCGCCATGCTGTCTCTCGTTTGGTAGGCTCACCCCCTGGGTATGTTGGTTATGATGAAGGTGGTCAACTTACAGAACAGGTACGCAGAAAACCCTACTCCATCGTGCTCTTCGACGAGATCGAAAAGGCCCATCCAGAGGTTTTCAATATTTTGCTTCAAGTCTTAGAAGATGGAAGACTGACGGATGCAAAGGGACGTGTCGTGGATTTCCGCAACACAGTGATTGTCATGACCTCCAATGTCGGTGCCCAGCAGATTAAGCGTGAATCAGGTATTGGCTTTAGGGCAGTCGTTGACGAACGCAGCGACTATGAAGCCATGAAGGGTAAGGTCACGGATGAACTCAAGAAGGCATTTCGCCCCGAGTTCTTGAACAGAGTCGATGAGGTCGTGGTCTTCCACGCCCTGAACAAAGTTCACATTGGCCAGATTGTTGAGATTATGCTCAAGGAGCTTCGCACCCAATTAGGCGAGATGGACATTAGCCTATCCATCACGGAACAGGCGAAGGAGCTGTTGACCAATAAAGGTTTTGACCCTGATTTCGGGGCCAGGCCACTACGCAGAGCGATTCAAAGATATATTGAGAATCCTCTAGCGGAGGAGATTCTGAAGGGAACATTCGGTGAAGGCGGGACCATTACTGTGGACTCGAAAGAGGGAGAGTTCGTTTTCTATTAATTTGTAAGGCAAAGATGGAGTGTACAGTGCCTAAAGGGCAGTTGTGCACTCCTTTTTCTGATGGTATAATAGAAGTGTAGGAAAATTTGGAAGATAGAAAGGGTACATTGTGGCTAAAAAAACGGTCGTCTTTGTTTGCCAAGCTTGCGGGGCCGAGAGTCCTCGTTGGATGGGAAAATGTCCCGGATGCGAGGAGTGGAACACCCTCGTTGAAGAGACAGTCCAACCCGTCAGTAAACATGTTCGAAGTTGGGTGACCAAGAGTAAGCCTTTACCCTTAGCTGATATTGAGAATCGGGCAGAGGCCCGGTTTAGCACAGGTATTTCAGAACTTGACCGCGTTCTGGGGGGCGGTTTGGTACCAGGTTGTTTGGGCTTGATTGGTGGCGATCCTGGCATTGGAAAATCTACTCTCCTTCTACAAGTGGCTAGTCGTGTAGCTCAGAGCGTTGGAAAAGTTCTTTATGTTACAGGGGAAGAGTCCTTAACCCAACTCAAGCTACGAGCATTACGCCTAGACGCTATTGTGGACAATCTCATTGTGCTAAGTGAAGCAAGTACGAATGCGATCTGTGAGGTTATCCGCGACGAAGAGCCTGCGTTGGTTATTGTTGATTCTATTCAAACCATGTTCGTTGAGGAAGTGTCGTCTCCCCCCGGTAGTGTCGGCCAGGTTCGGGAATCCACGGGGCGATTCTTGCAGCTCGCTAAGGGAAGCGATACGTCAATCTTGCTTGTGGGCCACGTGACGAAGGGTGGAAATCTAGCAGGACCGAAGGTACTAGAACATGCTGTGGATTTTGTACTATATTTTGAGGGTGAGGTACATACGTCCTTTCGCATCATCCGTTCGGTAAAAAACCGCTTCGGATCTACGCACGAGGTAGCCATTTTTGAGATGGGTGGACGAGGCCTGATCCCGGTTGCTAATCCCTCACATTTCTTACTATCGCAGCGTCCCGAGGACAGTCCGGGTTCGGTAGTTGTACCTTATATGGAGGGAACTCGTCCCCTTTTAGTTGAAGTGCAGGCGCTTGTGGCACCGGGCCCATACGGGGGTAATCCCCGCAGGCAGACCACTGGTGTTGATTATCAGCGGTTTTCGATTATCCTGGCAGTGTTGGAAAAGAGACAGGGATATCCACTGCAAAGTCACGATGTCTTCCTAAATGTTGCTGGAGGACTCAGACTTCAAGAACCTGCCCTTGATTTGGGTATTGCAGTGGCGGTGGCCAGTAGTGTGTCGAACGTAGCGGTTGATCCACTCTTGGCTGTCTTGGGTGAAGTAGGCTTGTCTGGGGAGATTCGGGCGGTTCGAGGTGTGGACCAGCGTTTGGCTGAACTCCATCGTCTTGGCTTTCGAAGCTGCATCATCCCCAAGAGCAATGTCCAAGGTAATGAGCCCATTTCAGTCTACGGTGTCAGCACTATACAAGAAGCACTGAAAATAGCGGTGAGAAGGTGAATTTGTGCGCGAGAATGAGATGATTTATGAGCATCTGGAAATGGTAGCACCAGGAACACAACTCTATGAGGCCCTAGATAGCATTCTGAAGGCGAAGACAGGTGGGCTGATCGTCATTGGCGACACTCCCGAGGTGTTGGAGTTAGTTAATGGTGGTTTTCACATTGATGCAGAGATGCACCCTGGGTCCCTTTATGAACTGGCCAAGATGGACGGGGCTATTGTGCTGTCGAGCGATGCTAGGCGAATTCTTTACGCTAATACCCAACTTGTTCCAGACAGCATGATTCCTAGTTTCGAGACCGGGACGCGCCACAAAACCGCAGAGCGAGTTGCGAAGCAGACTGGTCAACTAGTGATTTCCATCTCGCAAAGACGTAATATCATTACGATTTATCGGGGAAACTGGAAGTATGTGATCCGTGAGGTTAGCGTAATCTTGGCCAAGGCCAACCAAGCCTTGTCTACTTTGGAGAAGTATCGGAGTGTCTTTCAACAGTCACTTACAAATCTTAGTGCCCTGGAGTTTGAAGATTTGGTGACCCTTACAGACGTCACAACTGTGCTGCAACGTAGCCAGATGGTCAATAGGATCGCCTGGGAGATTGAAAGATATGTGATCCAATTGGGATCAGAGGGTCGTTTAGTAAGAATGCAACTTGAGGAACTCATGGCTGATACGAAGGACGAAGGGCTCCTAGTCTTCAAAGACTATTACGCAGGTGGTAATCTTGCTGAAGGCTGGGAACAATTGGAAGAACTGGATTCCGATGACTTACTTAATCTAGCCTCGATCTCAAAGGCGTTGGGCTTCGGCGGAAGTCTAACAAGCCTCGAGCAGGCTTTAGCTCCGCGGGGATATCGAGTTCTAGCCAAGATACCCCGTTTGCCCATGCCTGTCATTGAGAATCTAGTGAAAACCTTCGATGGTCTCTCTAGTGTCATGGATGCCACCATCGAAGAGCTCGATGATGTGGAAGGTATTGGAGAAGTTCGGGCGAAAGCGATTAAAGATGGCTTGCGCCGCTTACGTGAACAAGTTCTAGTCGACAGCCATATCTAACGGAGATGGAACATGCCTAGTGTGTTGACCCTTTGGCTCTCTTTATGAATAATTTCTTCGAGGTTAAGCCCAAGGGCATTGCACATCCCTGCAAGATAAAACAGGTTTTGGCCTATCTCGGCTTCCACCACTTCTCTGCAGTTTTCACAGATCTGTCCCTTGAGATGCGACTGAATATGCTTGCGCACATCTTCAAACGAACAATCGTCAGGTAAGAGTTGTTTCGAGGCGTTAATATTGATGCAACCGCAATCCGTCACCGCTCGAAAGAGCGCTCTGTTCACCCGTGCATTGGTCTCTTGGAACTTTGAAGAGATATCTAAGATGCTGTAATGGCGCACCAAGTTTTCTTGAACGTTCTCTTGAAAACTATGACAGGTGTTTGCTTGCTTTGTCATCTCAGTCACGTCCTCTCGCCACCTTTAAGTTTAATCGGGCAATTCTGGTTTCATTATAAAGCTTTTGAAAATCGATTGTCAACCTATGAACAGGGACGTTGGCCTGCTCTCCGTTTGACTTTGACAGCACAAAGTGGTAAATTTATTGTAAGGATCGATGTTTGACAAAGGAGGGTGTGCGATGTATAACGTGGGAGATTATGTGGTTTACCCCATGCATGGTGCGGGAGTGATCGTGGCCATTGAGGAACGCGAAGTACTAGGTGAGAAACAGGAATACTACATTATGGCCTTACCCATTGGGGATATGAAGGTAATGATTCCCATGAAGTCAGTTGATGAATTGGGTCTTCGTCAGGTTATTAATGATGAAGAGGTGCGGCGTGTCTATCAGATCCTACAAGGCGATCAGACAGCCATGTCATCAAACTGGAATCGCCGCTATCGTGCCAACATGGAGAAGATAAAGAGTGGGGACATATTCGAAGTCGCAGAGGTTGTACGCAATCTCACACTTAGAGAAATGGAAAAGGGTCTTTCAACGGGTGAGCGAAAGATGTTGGACAACGCGAGGCAAATCCTCATGAGCGAGCTGGTGATCGCCCAAGAATCCACGGAGGAGGAAATCGTGGAGAGGATTACCAAAATTTTCGAGCAGTAGGGAGGTTGGTATCGGTAATTGTTTGCTGATGTAAAGACAAACATTTTGGGCTAAAAAAGAATACCTCAGAGAAAACAGGAAATACTATAACTTGAACGAGCTAAACTATCGCGAACGTTGATAATTGATGGATTAGTGGGAGGTGAAGCGAAGTTTGGTCATTTTCGTTAGGATTGTATTTGCTGCCATTGGCGCGGCCCTTGGTTATTCTGGGGCACTGTTTGTCCTTAGTTCGGGCGCGATGGCTGGATTTATCGATGAGAGTTATTTAGTTGGTCTGTTAATTTTCGTTGGTCTTTTAGTCGGTGTAGTGGTTGGTCCGCCAATTATGCGGGGGCTTAAGCGAGGTAGTAAGAACACGATACAGGTCTTGTTGAAAACCCCTACGCATGAGCTGGTCGGAGGGATAATCGGGCTAGTTAGCGGGTGGGTTGTTGCGCTAATCATTTCTATTCCTTTATTGAGAATCCCTTACTTAGGAGATTATGTCCCAGTTATTCTTGGGGTGGTGTTGGGATACTTTGGGTTGATGGTAGGGCTTAGAAAGACGGATGACTTGCCTGATGTTCTATCCCGTACAGGTGCTAAGGGGATGAGATCCAAGACTGCTGCTACACAGGGGAGTCCCAAAATACTTGACACTAGTGTGATTATTGACGGCAGAATATCGGATATTACCAAATCGGGGTTTCTAGAAGGGGACTTGATCGTCCCGGGGTTTGTCTTGGAGGAGTTACAACATATTGCAGATTCTTCTGACGTCCTGAAGCGGAATCGCGGTCGGCGAGGATTGGATATTCTCAACAAAATTCAAAAGGAACCTTATTCCCATGTTCGCATTGTGGAGGAAGACTATGGTGAGATTAATGAGGTGGACACAAAACTCGTTAAGCTTGCTAAAGACATGGGGGGAAAAGTAGTCACCAATGACTATAATCTCAACAAAGTCTGCGAGTTACAAGGAGTGCCTGTGCTGAACATAAATGAACTAGCTAACGCTGTTAAGCCAGTGGTGTTACCTGGGGAAGAACTCAAGGTTCAGGTCATTAAGGACGGCAAAGAACAAGGTCAGGGCGTGGGGTACTTAGATGATGGCACCATGATCGTAGTTGACGGAGGACGCCGGTTCATTGGGCAATCCGTGGCGGTTCTGGTGACAAGTGTTCTCCAGACAGCTGCTGGACGCATGATTTTTGCCAAACCGAAAGCTATGGAGCGGGCATTATAAGCTTATAGACATGAAAGGGCCTGATTACAGTATCGGGCCTTTTTTTACTAAGCGGCAAAGGGAGTTGGCGCGAATGACAGTAGGAGTAGTGATAGCTGCAGCAGGTACCGGTACAAGGATGGGAAGAAAAGAGAATAAGGTGCTCTTGCCCCTGGGGGGTCGATCTGTTTTATCCCACAGTCTTGCCTGTTTTGACTCTATCGATGAAGTATCTCAAGTGGTGGTCGTTACAAACGCTCAGGATCAGGAGGCAATTACTGAGTTAGTTGCCAGAGATGTCGTACATAAACAGGCCAAAGTGGTCTTAGGTGGTGCCGAGCGACAGGACAGCGTCTATCTAGGACTTAAGGCCCTCCCCCAGGATACCAAATGGGTTATGATTCATGATGGTGCGAGACCCTTTGTGACAAAGGAGCTAGTCATGCGGGCCCTTGCGGCTTGCAGGGAACATCTTGCGGTCGGGGTCGCCGTACGGGTGAAAGATACGATTAAACAGGTAAGAGATGGGCTGGTCATCGATACTCCAGATCGCTCACAGCTGTGGGCGATGCAGACGCCTCAAGTCTTCAGTTTCCCCTTGATCCTCCAGGCCCACGAATGGGCAAAGAGTGAGGGTGTCTTGGCCACTGACGATTGTGCACTGATAGAGGCCATGGGGAGCCCTGTCCACGTCGTGGAGGGGGATTACGCGAATATCAAAATCACGACCCCAGAGGATTTGCCCAAACCAAGAGAGTCCCGCATCGGTTTTGGCTACGATGTTCACCGGCTGGTGACAGGTCGACGCCTTATCTTGGGAGGAGTCGAAATTCCTTATGAGAAGGGACTCTTGGGTCACTCCGATGCGGATGTCGTAACACATGCGGTGATGGATGCCTTGCTCGGTGCAATGGGTCTGGGGGATATTGGGGAACATTTTCCTGATACAGATCCGAAGTATGAGGGAATCTCCAGCATTCTTCTTCTCGACGAAGTGGTCTCCATCATGGGGCAAAAACAGCTTGAACTCCAGAATCTCGATATAACCATTATGGCCCAGAAGCCGAAACTGGCTACCTGGAAAAGGCCGATCAAGAATACGTTAGCGCAGAAGCTATTCGTACCAGAGACTGCAATCAACATTAAGGCAACAACGACCGAGGGATTGGGATTCGTCGGTCGTGAAGAGGGAATAGCTGTCCAAGTTGTTGCTCTACTCGTCGATCTGCGTTAAATTCAATCATTCATACCCCTCCAAATTCGAAGGACCTCTTCAAATTTGGAGGGGTATATGTTATTATTGAAGAAACTGTAAAATAACTAAGAGGATTTCGGTAATAATCCACAAAGGAGAGTATGTCATTGACACTAGCATGCCCGTTTGGTACCCATAGGGTTGTCGAGCCGATGGGTGTTTTGCCCCAAGGTGCCCAGCGCATTGATAATTCTATGGAGATTTATCCTAACGAAATCTTAATCGATTGTGAGACCCTCAATATTGATTCAGCCAGTTTCACTCAGATTCGACAAGAAGCCGGTGATGACAAGGGACGAATTGCCCAGATTATGTTGGATATCGTGGACCGCAGGGGAAAGCACCACAATCCTGTAACAGGATCAGGTGGAATGTTTATCGGCACCGTGAAAGCTATTGGTGCAAGTCTGCAGGGTAAACGGGATCTAAGGGTGGGCGATCGCATTGCTTCACTGGTTTCCTTGACTTTGACACCTCTTGTGATCGACTCGATAGAAGCCATCCACTTAGACACCGCTCAGGTAGACATTAAGGGCCAGGCGGTGCTTTTTGAGAGTGGAATCTATGCAGTCTTACCCGACGATCTTCCGCAAAAGCTCGCTTTGGCAGCTCTAGACGTAGCTGGGGCGCCTGCCCAGACGGCAAAATTAGTGAGACCAGGTGACACTGTTTTAGTGGTGGGTGCCGGGGGTAAGTCAGGTTGCCTTTGTCTACATGAAGCCAAGAAGCGGGCTGGTATCTCCGGCAAGGTTGTGGCCATGGATTATGGAGCTGCGGCTGTCAAACGTATTGAGCAGCTTGGCCTAGCTGATGTGATCCTTGATTTAGATGCCACAAAGCCAGTCGATTGCCTCCGTGCCTTTCAAGATGCAAGCGGAGGCGTACTCGCAGACCTCACCATTAACTGCGTGAATATACCCCAGACTGAGATGACTTCAATTCTCTGTACTCGTGACGGAGGTACTGTTTACTTCTTCAGTATGGCGACGAGTTTCACGGCGGCAGCCTTGGGCGCAGAAGGAGTAGGCAAGGATGTGAATATGCTTATAGGTAACGGATACACCAAGAGTCATGCTGAGATTACTCTGCAGGTCTTGAGGGAAAATCCGGAACTAAGAAGGTTGTTCGAGGAGATTTACGTCTAGGAGACGGGTTGGAAGGGGGAGCGTCGCCGGTGCTGATAAAAGAAATACTGGACCAGGGCCTGCGATCCGTCTCGATCATTGGCATGGGAAAGAATACTGGCAAGACCTTCTCTTTTAACCAACTCTTGATGGAAGCGGGGCAAATTGGTATCAGGGTCGCGCTGACGACAATCGGTCTAGACGGCGAGGAGAAAGACCAGCTTTTCTACCACGATAAACCGAGGATCACGCTGCGTCCTGGCCAAATGGTGGCTAATGCCAAGTCGCTACTTCTCGAAAGCGGTTTGGATTATGAAATCCTAGGAAGTACTGGCATTATGACTCCTTTAGGTGAAGTGATCCTAGCCCGAGCCCTGAGCGCGGGTAAAACGGTGCTTGCGGGACCTAGCACAGGACATGAACTTGCTTTGGTCAAGGAACAGTTTGAGGAGTATGGGATGGATCTTTTCCTTATTGACGGTGCTATTGATCGGCGGTCTCTCTCCGCCCCGATGGTAACTGACACAACCATCCTCGCGGTAGGAGCTGAAGTGAGCTGGGATACTCAGATCTTGCTGGAAAAGATCCAGCACAAGCTGGAGATCTTGACTTTGCCATCCTGGAATAACGAAGTGGTGGCATCGCACCTTCGGGCAGAGGTCCTAAGGGACGATGTCAAGCTTGTTGCTCTAGCATCTACAGGCCCTCAAGGGCAGCTTACCCACGGGGACCTTCTCCACAATCTAGACAGGCTAGAAGGGTTACTGAATGAACACACTGACACCGTCTTTGTCCAAGGTATGCTCACAGATGAGGTATTGGCTAAGATTCTAGCATGTAAGCCTCATAGGGCTTCCTTTACACTTCTTGTCACGGATCCTAACTGCGTTTTTTTGGGGAAGCGGGCTTTGCAGAGATTGCAGTCCAACACGGTGGAACTTCGGGTACTAGACTCTATTCATGTAAGTGCCGTAACGGTGAACCCCTTTAACAGCCGCTACGGCATAGCCGATCCCCTGCGCTTGCTAAGAGATGTTGGACAAGCTGTCTATCCCATCCCTACATATGACCTAAACTTAGGAATCCGTTACCGGCCTGAAAAGGAGGCTTTCAATGGAATTTCTTGATCGGGAAACAAGACGTCAATTAGGTTTTGACGAGGTGTGGTCGAAGATCGCCCCTGTGTCATCTCTAGGGCGGGCCCGGATGAGGCGGGCGACCCCCTTCACTTCTGAACAGTACTCTGATCTTGAAGCGGAGTATGACCGTCTCCAAAGGATGGCGGATGATCTCAGCAAGAACCCAAAGATCGCCGACGACTTGGGTTTTCTCTTGCGTTCAGCCAAGGATATTTCTGGGAGTCTGAAGCGTAGTATGGAAGGGGCCATCCTCGATGATATCGAGTTTTATGAGGTCAAGAAACTACTTGGCTTAGTAGAGAAAATCAATTTCGAGTTGGAGAAGCTGGGGTGGACTACACTTCTACCCAAATCACTCGACCAGTGTAGCGAGTGTAGGGAAGCTCTGAGCCTAGGCCAGGGCAGTTATGATAGTTTCTATATCGCTGACGCTTATAACCCCAAGCTAGCGCAGATTCGTGCCAGGCGGGTAAACTTAGAAAGCACTCTAGCCAGTTATCGAGAGTTAGTGGATCGCAAACTGATTCAAGCCGTAGGTCGGCTCTTGTCTATGGATGGTGAAATCACCCTTAGCACTGTCGATACTGCAGCAGTTGCCAAGCTTGAGGCTATGCATGAGCTTTACAAGGTGCAGGAGAAGCAGAATTTCGTCACGTTTAAATTGATCGAAGGTGAGCAGATGCGCCGGACGCGGGAGGAACTAGAGGGCGTTCGGTCCGATGAGGAGAGTTGCAAAGAGGAGGTTCGAACAGAACTTACCCTTGTTGTAGGAGAATTCGCTCCGCGACTACGCAGCGTCCTGGAAACGCTGGCGTTTCTTGATTTTGCCCTGGCTAAAGCGAAGTTCGCCGCTAAGATAGGTGGAGTCAAACCCATCTTGTCAGAGGATTCGAGGATTCGGATCCAGGGCGGGAGGCACCTCATCGTAGAAGAAGAGGTGAAGCGGGGGGGCCAAGACTACACGCCCCTTTCCCTTGAAGTTCTCCCGGGCGTAACTCTTATTACCGGGCCAAACATGGGCGGCAAGACCGCCACTCTTAAGACGCTCGGTCTTCTGACGGCCATGGCTCAATATGGTCTCTTAGTGCCAGCTCACTCCATGGAGTTTCGCCCCCGCAAGTTCATTCGGGCCCACTTGGCTACAGCAGAGATTCCGAAGGGCTTGAGTTCCTTTGCTGGGGAAGTGGTCTTTTTGCGGGACGTCATTGTTCGAAGTAGTGAAGATGGTTTGGTTCTCGTGGATGAAATCGCCCATGGCACGAACCCTGTGGAAGGTGCAGCGATGGCACAAGCGGTCTTAGAGTATTTGCATGGACAGCAAATGATCACCGCAGTCACAACGCACTTTCCATCATTGGCAGGCATAAGAGGTCTTCGTCACCTTAGGGTTAAGGGATTGGATAGGGAGAAACTGAGGCAGCTCGGAGTGGACTCCCTACAGCGTCACATGGACTATACTCTAGAGGTAGTTCTCGATGGTCAGGAAGATATGCAGACGAGTGATGCGGCTATAGTTGCAGAAGCCCTTGGTCTGAACTCTCAGATTGTAAACAGAGCTCGGGAGCTTGCGAACGTATTGTAGAAAAGAGGGACCCCAGGATGCATAACCAGCTACTAAGACTAGACCATGAAAAAGTACAAAGAGCCAGGCAATTAGCTCAAGCTATTGCCCTGGAGGTACAGGAGGATATTTTACGTCATACCACAGTGAGTGTTGAACGCACTGTGGCGCGTTTTTTTGGGATTGACGGAACAAATCAGGAGGGGATTCCCCTGGCTAATGTCGTGGTGGATCAAGTCCTTCAGGCAGGTCATCTAGATCGGGGTATCGCTTTTTGGTTGGCCAATGCAGTCGTCGCCCTTGATCGAACTCCACAACAGATTGCCGAGGCTGCCGGCAAAGAGCTTCGCCTCTGTGAACTGCCCATGCAGGACCCCCATGCAGTCTCCAAGGTGATGGAGGTTTATACGGAAGAAGCGTTGGCCGCGATTAGGGCCCAAAGGCAACGACGGGAGGCACTTCAGGAGAAGCTAGGCCGGGGCGAGGAGCCTTTGAAGTATGTTATCGTCGCCAGTGGCAACATCTTTGCAGACGTAGATCAGGCCAAGACAGCAGCGAGGCAAGGTGCAGACATTATTGCCGTTATCCGGACAACGGCCCAGAGTCTGCTCGATTACGTTCCCTATGGTACGACAACAGAAGGATTTGGCGGCACATACGCAACCCAGGCTAACTTCAGAGTGATGCGCAAGGCACTCGATGAGGTCAGTGAGGAAGTAGGTCGTTACATTCACTTGGTCAACTATTGTTCCGGACTTTGCATGCCAGAAATTGCTGCCATGGGTGCCTTGGAACGTCTTGACATGATGCTGAATGATGCGATGTACGGGATCTTGTTCCGTGACATCAATATGGAGCGTACCTTTGCCGATCAATATTTCTCGCGCCTGATCAATGCCTATGCTGGCATTGTCATCAACACGGGAGAGGATAATTACCTGACTACCGCCGATGCGTTTGAACAAGCCCATACAGTGCTTGCCTCCAACTTTATCAATGAACAGATGGGATTGGTGGCAGGGCTGCAAAACTGGCAACTTGGTCTAGGGCACGCGTTCGAACTCGATCCCAAGATGAAAAATGGATTTCTCTATGAACTCGCCATCGCCCAAACGATTAGGCAGATTTTCCCGGAAGCGCCCCTCAAGTACATGCCCCCTACTAAGCATATGACCGGAGACATCTTTATGGGCCATGTGCAAAATGCCATGTTTAACCTGGCCTCTGTGATGACGGGCCAGAGTAT
>JAAZLY010000195.1 GCA_012799115.1 Bacillota bacterium | reverse complement strand
GCTGGAGAAACGCCCAAATCATGTTTACGGGCAATCGTTCTTGAGCCCACCGGTTCGGCCGTTTCAATGTAGTTATCTATGATTGCCCTGAGAACCAAACGTTTACGTTCATCCAACATGATTTCACCTTCCTCGTCCTTTAGCACTCGACTCACGGGAGTGCTAACAGCTTTTACCCATAAAATATCACTTCGCCCTCTGTTTGTCAAGGGGTGAAAGGTCACCGCAGAAAGGCACTGGAAACCTGATTTTCCAAGAGTAATCCTGTCGGGGTGACCCTCAGCCACCCTTCTTTATACTCCACTAGATCCCGCTGCAGGAGCTCTTCGATGGCCCCGCGGTAGAGTTCCCAATAGCTCACCTGATAGCGATTACGAAACCACTCTTCCTCAACACCTTGTAGGAGGCGCATACCTACCATCATTGTTTCATCCATCTCTTGCTCTATGGAAACTGTGGCGCTTTCCTCATAATAGGGGATTCCCTCGTTCCAGGTTTCCATAAATCCGTCAACATCTGCCGCATTCCGATAGCGAAGTCTCTGGATGTAGCCGGTTGCCCCACTGCCCAAGCCGATAAATGACCTGTTATGCCAATAAAGTAGATTGTGCTGGGAGCGGAAACCAGGCAAACAGAAATTGGAGATCTCGTAATGTTCAAAACCCGCAGCCTTCAGCATACGACAGGTTGTTTCATACATGACGGCCTGCTGATCATCCCCTGGTACCTCCACGAGTCCCGCATTCACCCAAGTGGTTAAGGGCGTTCCCTCTTCTAGGATCAATCCGTAGCAGGACAAATGAGTAGGTTCAAGTTCGAGGGCCGCTTCTAGCGTCTTCACCCAATCCTCATTTGTTTG
This sequence comes from Bacillota bacterium, assembly GCA_012799115.1. GTDB lineage: Bacteria > Bacillota > Limnochordia > Darwinibacteriales > Darwinibacteriaceae > UBA5420. Next base: position 8,916 of record JAAZLY010000195.1, on the reverse strand, counting down.
GCCTGGTAGACCAAAGATCAAGTCCAAGTTGATATTGGTAATTCCCGCCTCCCTTAAGGCCAAGACGCTCCCACCGACTTCTTCACTACGGTGAATCCTGCCAATAGCCAAGAGGAGATCGTCTTGAAAAGCCTGCACACCCAAACTCACCCGGTTGACTCCTACATCCTTAAGAATTTTGGCGCCTTCCGCTGTCAAAGAGTGAGGATTCGCTTCCATGGAGATCTCTGGGTGTTTTACGAAGGGAAGTTCTTCTCGGAGAAAGAGAATGAACGAAGCAAGCTTGTCCGGAGGAAGTAGACTGGGCGTACCCCCACCGATAAACAATGTGTCCAGAGGCTCTTGTCCCCAGATTTTTCTGTAATAAAGGGCTTCTTGACGTAATGAAAGAAGATAGTTGTCGGCAACAGAGGAGAAACTCTCCTCGTCACCAACAACTACCGAATGAAAATCGCAGTAATTACACTTCTGTGCGCAAAAGGGAATATGGACATAGACTCCCATCTTCAACTCACCTTAATCCACTTTTAAGATGGCCATAAAGGCCTCTTGGGGAACCTCTACACTACCCAAGCTCTTCATGCGTTTCTTACCCTCTTTTTGTTTCTCCAGTAGCTTCCGTTTACGGCTGATATCTCCGCCATAGCACTTGGCTAAGACGTCTTTGCGCAGGGCTCGCACTGTTTCCCTGGCAATAATCTTATTACCAATGGCCGCTTGAATGGGCACCTCAAATTGTTGCCTGGGTATGACATCCTTGAGTTTTTCGGCCAAGCCCCGCCCCCGAGAGCTTGCCTTATCTTGATGAACGATACAGGAAAGGGCATCCACTGGACTTCCGTTAAGCAGAATGTCCAGTTTTACGACCTTCGACTCACGGTAACCCATGAACTCATAATCTAAGGAAGCGTAACCCTTGGTTCTTGATTTCAAGCGGTCAAAGAAATCCATAATGATCTCCGCCAAGGGTAAGTGATACTCAAGCCGGGCACGTTCAGGCGTAATGTACTCCATATTAACGAAGACACCTCGCCGATCCTGGCAAACGTCCATCACTGCCCCGACAAACTCATCTGGAACCATAATCGAGGCCGTCACAAAGGGTTCCTTAATGTGATCGATGCTCGTAATCGGGGGCAAAGAGGCCGGGTTATCCACTTCCATCACACTACCATTGGTTAGTACAACTTGATAAACAACGCTCGGTGCAGTGGTAATCAGGTTTAAATCAAACTCACGCTCCAGACGCTCTTGAACGATCTCCAGATGCAATAAGCCCAAGAATCCACAGCGGTAACCAAAGCCAAGAGCTACTGAGGACTCGGCCTCATAGGTCAAGGCAGCATCGTTGAGCTGTAGCTTATCGAGGGCATCCCTAAGTGCAGTGTACTCCTCATTCACCACCGGATACAAACCGCAATACACCATCGGTTTTGCCGGTCGATAGCCTGCTAAAGGCTCCGTAGCTGGTCTCGAGGCGATTGTGACAGTATCGCCGACACGGGTGTCACGGACATCCTTCATACTAGCAATCAAACAGCCAACGTCGCCAGGCCCTAAGGACTCCACTCGTACTAGGTTGGGGCGGAGAACGCCGAGATCCGAAACCTCGAACTTCCGACCAGAACTCATCATCTGAATGATATCGCCCACCTTGATGGTTCCATCGACAACTCTAGCATAGGCTACGGCTCCACGATATTGATCATAGTGCGAATCAAAAATCATGGCTCGGGTTGGGGCCTCAATATCTCCCTTCGGGGCTGGAATACGGGCAACAATATGTTCCAAGATATCTTCAATACCTTGTCCAGTACGGGCACTAACCAAGACGGCCTCGTCACCAGGAATACCGATGCTGTCTTCAAGCTCCTTAATGACTCGTGCCGGATCCGCATTGGGAAGGTCAATCTTGTTAATGACTGGAATGATCTCCAAATCGTGGTCCAAGGCCAGGTATAAGTTTGCCAAGGTCTGGGCCTCAATACCCTGGGAAGCATCAATCACTAGGAGTGCTCCCTCACAGGCCGCTAGGCTACGTGAAACCTCGTAAGAAAAGTCCACATGCCCCGGCGTATCGATCAAATTCAGAATATACTCTTCTCCATCCTGAGCCCGATATGTGAGGCGAACAGCCTTGAGTTTGATGGTAATTCCCCGCTCGCGCTCAAGATCCATGGAGTCCAGCATTTGTTCTGCCATTTCCCTTTTGCTCACCGTTCCAGTGTATTCTAAGATTCGATCAGCCAAGGTAGACTTGCCATGGTCAATATGGGCGATAATGCAAAAATTCCGGATGTTCTTCTGAACCATACGTTTACCAATTCCTTCATAAATAATCTGCACACATTATATCATAGAGGCGGACAATTTCAAAACTGCCTAACCTCGACCCTTGAGCTTTTTTCGCAGAGTCTCCAAAATAAACTGGGTCTCCTCCATCTTCAAGACGATACTCAGTACAAAGTAGACCAACATACCTACGCCAATAGCAGCAAATGTCTGGATCAACTGGGCGAGCTTGGAGGTCAAAGCCAGATAGTCTCCGACGAAGGATGCCGTATAAAAGGCACTCCAACCCATGACTACAGAAGCGATCGTGGATTTCACAAACGTCGCCAAGAGACGCCTGTCTACAAATCCCGGGAGGCGGCGTCCTAGAATCCATAGTGCTAACACCATGTTGAAGATAGAACTCAGTGAATACGCAAAGGCCAACCCACCCGCACCCAAGTCAGTCCACTGTAAGAAGGCCAGGCTCAGCAAAAAGTTCAATACCACAGTAACAAATCCGATCTTGACCGGAGTCTTCGTATCCTGTAAGGAGTAAAAGCCCCTTGTCGTCACCTGCAAGGCTGACTGAGCAATTAATCCGGGAACATAAAAAAGTAGTGCAAAAGCTGTGGCAAGAGTGTCAGCCGCAAAGAACTCTCCGCTTTCAAAAAGCAAGCGGACAATGGGTACCCTCAAAAAGGCCATACCTGCAGCCGATGGAATCGTAATGAAAAACACGATCCGTAGACCAAAGGACAAGGTTCGGCTGAACTCATCCGTTTCCCCCCGAGCGGTAAGCCTAGCTAAAGTCGGGAAGACGGCAGTAGAGATGCCCATTGCGAAAATCCCTAGAGGGAAATTGATCAAACGATTCGCCAAGCGCAGTGCTACAATGGAACCCGTCTCGAGAGTCGATGCTAGATTTTGGCTGACAATCACATTGAGCTGTGAAATCGAGAGCCCTATCACTGCAGGCAGCATCAACATGACCATACGACGGATGCCCGGGTGATGGAAATCCAGGACCGGTCTGTAATGTTTCTTGGCCCGACGTAGCACTGTAGGAAACTGAATCGAAAAGTTGCCCAAAGCTCCGAAGACGGTTCCTACCGCCATACCCATAATACCAAGGAGGGGACCAAGAAGATAAGCACCTAAGATCTGACCCAGGTTGTAGATGATGGGACCTATGGCCGGCAAGAAAAATGTCTGATAGGAGTGTAAGACACCCATACAAAGGCCTGCTAGGGCAGTGAAGAATACAGCGGGGAACGTCACCCTCATCAGCAGAACTAATAGCTCCCTTTGCTCGCCAGAAAAACCGACACCCACCAGAGGGGCAAGGCTCGGAGTGAAGATCACGCCAACGATCATGATGAGCAAAAGAATGAGAAATATGGTGTTCAAGAAGACACTTGCAACATACCAGGCTTCTTTTTCATCATCGTTCGCCAGGTATTGCGTGAAGACGGGAATAAAGGCAGAACTCAGTGCTCCCCCCACTAAGAGCTGATACATCAAGTCTGGCAAGGCAAAGGCGGCAAAAAAAACATCTGTGGTAGCAGTCCGACCAAAGACTTCTGCCACAGCCCTTTCTCGAATGAAACCAAGTATTCGACTAACCAAGATCGCCACCATAACTATGGAGGCGGCTTTAGCTACCTGTTCTCTATTTTCGTTTTCCAATCTGTCTCGCTCCTCTGTGCGGATGTTTCACGAAGTGAAACTCCAATGGCAACAACTTGAATGATTCGCCTTCGAGGAGCCAAATCCTGTTAGAGCACTTCCACCAAAACACTGGCTAATAGTTCCGCTGCTAACAAAGCTTCCTCAAGAGTTGTCTCTACCGACCCGAGTTCCACAATCACGCTGGCTGGATGCAGATGCTGGTTGTAGCGGGCTTCCTTGTGCACTTGCACCGGTCGCATCAGCCCTGGATACATTGTATCGCAGACTCGCTTAATTTTGTAGGCAAAATCCAGATTTCGCTGGTAATTCGGATGGGATAGAGGTATGTTCTCTGCTGTTCCCACCACCAAGACAATCCGGGCTACCTCACGTCCGTTGATTACAACTGTCGGATTAGGTACACCTGCGTCCCGGTGCACGTCGATGACCATATCAAAGGTATTTTGCTTGCTGAGGACTTCACGCACGGTCTTTTCGGAGTTCATGTAAGCACTGTTGATGGTAGGCAAGGTGTGAATTCGACTCTCGTGTACGGTCTGTATGCCTAGGCTCGTCAGTGCATTCGCCAGGTGCCGCCCGACAGCCATGACACCTGTAATGGTCGGATCTGCCATGTTCCTAAACTGATAGTGGGCTTGAGCCGAAGGGTTGGACAATACAGCTCGTCCTAGGTAATTCTCTGATGAATGAGTGTGATAGATCAGGACCCTCGGTCTTGCGACGCTCATCTCTTTCGGCTCCACGGGATAATCACTCTCGGCAGGGGGACGAACGGGATCTGGCGCAAAAGTGAGTTCTTGAATGAAGACGAAGGGACGTTCTTCCCACATCCTCAGATCAACGATACTGTGGGGAGAGACCGGCAAAGTTGCCATGACCAGACTCAGAGGATCCCGCAAGTCAAAGCTTGTCAGCCAGTGCAGAAAGGATGCCAAATCCATTTTGCTACTATCACTTGTCTGCATGCTTTGCCCCGTTGTTGGCATACCTTGATCGAGGATAAATCTGGCCAAGGAATGCTCCAAGCCACTCTCGTTTAGTAGGAAATAGTAACCGCTCCAAGAGAGAAACAATAGCAAAAGGGCTAGCACCATCAGGGGGATCACCCGAAAACCATGACCTAGACTCCTAGTACGACGTCGAATCCGAACATAGGCCCTCCGGAGCCGAAAACGCATGTCACCACCTCTTCTCTTGGCAAATATATTTTTTTGCCAGAGAAAATATGATAGACTATACGTAGCCCTTTCGTTAGGAGGAAGTCGTCATATGCGCAGACTCAAACAAGTCTTTGCCATTCTAATACTCATAGCACTCGCACTCGGAGCCTATGCTGCTTATACATATTTCAACCATGGAAAAGTGGTGCAAGGCAAAGCGATCATCTATCTGATTAAGGCAACCCCCACCGATTTCCAGCTCGTTCCTGTAGAACGAGAGATCGAGGGGGTCGTAAGTCCTGCACAAGCAGTACAGGCTCTCCTGGATGGCCCCCTGCCGGATGAAGATCTATCTGCGTCAGTACCGTCAAGTGCCAAGCTACTAAGCTTGGAAATCCGTGATACCCTCGCAACGGTCAACTTCAGTTCAGAGATCGTCAGCGACTTTACGGGCGGCTCATTGATGGAAGCCTATCTTGTAGAAGCGATCGTCAATACACTAACGGAGTTCACTGACATTGAGAAAGTCCAGATTCTAGTGGATGGTCTGGTTGTTGAATCCATCGGAGGCCATATCCTGACACTCCAACCACTGCAACGAAGGGACTAGCTCAGGTACTTAAAGACTTCGTCATAACTGACACCTTCGTGAAACGATGTGTTCAGAGCGCCTGCAATAACATCTGACACTTCTTCGATTAGTTGGTCGATTTCTTTCGGGGTGACGATCATGCTACCAAAGTAGGGTTCTAGGACCTGGCTCATAATCTGTCGTTTATCAAGTGAAGCGGCATGGGAGTTCCTCTGAACTACCTGGTCTTGATTCGCCATGATAGTGCCGGGATCAATACTAAACTGGACACGTGAAGGCAGTTCTTCCGAGGAGTTTTGCACGCTACCCTTCTCGATCAGATCCATTGCGTCGGAGATGATGGTGACGGCATGAACTACAGTAGGTACCCCAATGGCAATCACCGGAATTCCAAGCGTTTCCTTATTAATGGCCAAGCGGCGATTACCAACTCCAGCTCCTGGACGAATGCCTGTATCGGAGATCTGAATCGTGCTACAGAGTCGATCTACACTGCGGCTAGCCAAGGCGTCAATACAGATTACTGCCTTAGCACCAATTCGATCCACCACACCCATGATGATTTCTCCCGTCTCGATGCCTGTAAGACCTAAGACACCAGGCGAGATGGCAGACACAGGGCGGAGCCCCTCTCGCAGTTCAGGAGGTGACATCTCAAGGAGATGCCTAGTCACCATCAGATTTTCGATGGACCTAGGTCCCAGGGCATCTGGCGTGGCATTCCAATTTCCCAAGCCCACAACCAACACCGCATCTTCTGGGCCGAGCTCTGATTCATCGAAGAACCACTCTATCTCCTTGGCCAACATTTCTGCCATTCTCTCATGCAGATCTCGGTTATGGACCCTTAGACCTGGCGCTTCAAATGTGGAGTAGTTGCCAGGTGCTTTACCCATCATCTGAGCACCTATATCGTTTTCCACCGTAATGCGGGTGAGGGTAATTCCCTCTTCCTTCTCGGTATGGACCTTAACTCCAGGCAACTCAGGTGGCCCTTCCCGCTCTACGATGATTTGATGCGATTCTAGGGCCAGGTCTGTACGAATGCTATACTTCTCGAACAAGGGATCTTTTTGACTCACTTTCGACATGTTTTCTCCTCCAGTCTACTTTAGAGTAACCGAAAGGGAAAACCTTATTCTTCGTACGAATGCAAACACACGGTACAAACACTATTGAACTTCATGGATTCTAATGTTATAATGACAAGGTAATTTTGCCCGAGGAGGTGAACTGGTTTGGCCACTACTAGATCAGCTGAAAAGAGAATCCGCGTTAACGAATCGAAGCGTGCACGTAACGCCGCACATAGATCTGCCCTGAGAAGCACGATTAAAAAGTACGAGGCCGCTTTGGCGAATGATCCCGCTAACGCCCCTGCCCACCTTCAAAAGGCAATTAAGGCTTTGGATCAAGCAGCAGCTAAAGGTCTCATTCATAAGAACGCTGCCTCCCGCAAGAAGTCTCGTCTGACCAAGAATCTTGCTAGACATGCATAGAGAAAACAACGCCCTTCCAAATTGGATGAGGCGTTTTGTTTTCCCTAAGTCAGCTTGATGATCAGATTTGTTAAGACTTGGTCGCCTGGGGCACCCAGTTTCAATTCGCGATCGGCATGGAGTACCGCATCAAATCCAGAAAAGATCTTGTTCAGATCATAGTCCTGGGCCTGCCTATAAATCTTCTTCAAGGCATACGAGTTGCTCTCGCCCATCTGCCTTGCCACCTCATCCAAGTTGGCTTGTGCTGTCTTCGCCGCTAGTATCAGACGCAGTTGTCGCTCAATCAAAGGCAACAGGCGTAGGGCTGGCTCTCCGGCAGCCAGCAGGGTGCTTAGAACTACCAAGGCCTCGTCACGCTTCTTTTGTACGATCAAATCAGTCATCCGAAACACCGTGTCTTTCTCGATCTGTTCAGGAGAAAGCGACGAAATAGTCTTAACATCAGCGAGGGTAATCTCGTTCCGCCCATCGGTCCAAGCACATAGTTTTTCCAACTCGTTTTGGATCCTGTGTAAGTCTGTACCAACTCGATCCAAGAAGGCGGCCGCAGTATCTCGTGTCATCGTCTTACCTTGTTCAGTACAAGAATCCAAGATATGGCGAACTAGGGAGTCCCCCTTGAGTGGAGTACACTCAACCTCCCTGGCCAATTGACGTAAGATCTTCACATACTTCAGACGATTATCTACTTTATCCAGGAAAAGAGCCAAGCGATTCGACTCTGGATGTTGCTCCAACCACAATGCTAACTTCTCCATGAGGGGTGCCGGAACTACGTCTGCATTCTTCACTACCACAATTTTTTCTCCACCGCCCCAGGGAACCATACCCAGTTCAAGCAGTAATCCATCTAAGTCAAAGTCTTTGTTTCCGTAAAAGACAGACCAGTTAAACTCCCCTAGACTATCTCGAGTATTTCGCTCTTTCAAGGCGTTATAGATCTGATCCTGCCACATTGTCTCTGGCCCATGTATAAAAAGCACATGGGGCAAGGACCCATTCTTGATTTCCTTGAGGAGCTCTTGCACTAGCACCATCCATCACCTCTCATGTTCTATTCATGATATAGGTGAGTCAAACCTGCCCCAAAGACCCCACCAGACACGAAAAGTTTGTGGGTTTTCCTTAGTTGTCCGCCAAGTCACGTTCTGTTCTTCGAGAAAGTCGATCACTTCCTTGTGAGGATGTCCGAAGCTGTTTTGACCAACAGAGATAACGGCCCAGTTCGGATTGACAGCATCATAAAATCCCTTATGTAGACTCCCTCGACTTCCATGATGGGGTACCTTCACCCATTCCGCACCAAGGTCCGAACCAAGGTCATTGGCTAGATCATGCAATACAGGATTCTCCAAGTCTCCGGTGAAAAGCATCCGTACTCCACCATACTGAAGCCGCACCAACAGGGAGTTGTTATTGTAGGTGGAGGGTAGTTTCTCCCTCAGAGCCGCAGGATAAAGAATCTCCAAGGTGATACCGTCCCCGAGATTGATCCGGTCTCCGGCTCTTCCCTCATGATAGCGTATCTTCTTTTCATCAAGGAGCTGCAAATACTTTTGATAGGTTGGGCTAGTGTGCTCGTGACCATTGTCGATCACCATACCCACTTCAAACTCTTCTAACACAGCGAGTAAGCCAAAGAGATGGTCCTCATGGGGATGAGAGACGAGTACATAATCAATTTTCTCTACTTGTCGGT
>JAAZLY010000194.1 GCA_012799115.1 Bacillota bacterium | reverse complement strand
TATCATACATATTATTCTCGCAGTTATCCAAAAGGAGCAAGGTCTTTGGTTTAAGTGCAACAATCTGCCGGCATAGTTCCGATCCAATGGAACCTCCGGCTCCTGTCACTAGAACCACGTGATTGGCAATATAGCTACTCATGCCGGCAATGTCCACCTTCACTGGGTCTCTCCCCAAAAGGTCTTCAATCTGCACCTCGCGAATCTTGTTTACCGTTACATTGCCTTCAAGTAGATCAAAAACGCCAGGAAGGATCTTCACCGTCTTCCCTGTCTGTTGCGTGATGGCCACAATCTCTCGAATCACCTTGCGAGGCACGGAAGGCATGGAGATAATGATCTCATCAACAGCATACTCTGTGGCAATCGCGGGAATCTGCTCCTTCGTCCCTAAGACTGGATAACCAAGGATCTTCTGATTCTGTTTAGCTGGATCATCATCAATAAACCCAACCAACCTCACCCGACCGCCATAGTGGTTCCGGAGCTCCCGGGCAACTAAGACACCGCCGTCACCGGCACCCACAATGAGAATATTCTTGAGATCACCAGAACGTGTCACAGGGAGATATCCATTTGTGTTCCGGGCCACCAACCTCCAGGTAAAACGGCTTCCCCCCAAGACAGCAACGTTCAAGAACCAATCTAGAGCGATAATGCTCCGGGGAGGAAAGGAGCCAGACCACATAAAGCTCAGAACAAAAGCAACAACCGACCCCATCGAAGCCGCACCAATAATGGCCAAGACCTCATCAATGGAAGCGTAGCGCCAAGCGCGCTTATAAATTCCGAAGAAATAATTGCTCAGCAAACGAATGACCGTATAAGGTATGAAAACAGAAAGATAAAACTGCCATTGCTGTGATGAAACACTCTCAAAACGTAGAAGAAAGGCCCCGATAAAGGCCAAATTAACGGCAACAATATCAAATACAACAAAATACCAGGATCGTTTCCAATTAAACATACAATTCCCACCCTTTTAACCCATTGCGATCAGTATTCGTGACGTAGTATGGAAATCCTGTCAGCTTTTGACTCCTTATCCGATCTACCCCAATTTGACTGCAGGACTCTGCCAAACAACCTGCTCAAAGCTCCCCTCGTCCACAAGATAGGCATGTTGCGCCTTGGCCTCCCTCTGACAACGCCTGCAGGGCTTCCAAGGAAGCAGAACCACCGCCACAGGCTGACGATTCCGAGACGAGCTGGTGTAGATCATCCTCCAACCTGGGCAGTCGGTACAAAGACGAACGCAATCCTGCTGGGCTTCGTGAATATTATCCGTATCATAGTAGATTTGACGGTGGCGCTCAAAAAAGTCACCCTCGCCAAAGACTTGGACCAGATCGACCTCGGAGCGCTTCTGCCAAAGCTCCATCACCTCCCCACAAACCCTGGCAACATCCTGGCTGATAGCCCGTGATTGTCGGCCTCCACCCTTGTAGGGCTCCTCCACTTTGGAATAGTCAAGACCTGCTAAAGCCAGGAGCAAACCAACATTGATATAAGGTAGCGCTCCCTCAATAGAGTAGCCTCCTTCTAGAACAACCAGATCAGGCCCGAGGAGTTCTGTAAGTTGTGCATAACCCTGGGCAGAGAAACTCATATTGGTGATCGGATCGGAGAAATGATTATCTTGACCTGCTGCGTTGATGACGTAATCAGGCTTCCATTCCTGCAAAATGGGGAGTACAACCCTTTCCATCACCATTAACATGCCTTCATCACCGGTGCCTGGAGGCAAGGGGATGTTCACCGTTTGACCATAGGCACCAGGACCTCCCCGTTCCGAAACGAAACCGGTTCCAGGGTAGAGTGTGCGACCATCCTGATGTAGTGAGATATGTAGAACACCTGGATCGTTGTAGAAGATGTCCTGGGTGCCATCAGCATGGTGAGCATCTGTATCGACAATGGCGACCTTTAGGTCAGGTCCTAGACGGCTTCTGAGATGATCGACCATGATTGCTTCATTATTCAGCACGCAAAACCCCCGGGACCCATGGACAATACGATTCGCATGATGTCCTGGTGGCCGCAAAAGCGCGAAGGAACGCTCTATCAGACCATCGATGACTAGATCTGCAGCAACGATGGTTCCCCCTGCCGCTATGCGGTGGGACTCGGTTATCTTTGAGTCTAGACTAGGAATCACAACGTGGGTACGAAGAATCTCCTCATCGGTTGCCAGGCGCGGGCGGTATTCCCGAATCGAAGGATGGTCGAAGAGACCCTCTTCCTGAATCTGATCCCTGGTATAGAGGAGTCGTTCTTGACGTTCAGGGTGATCCGGGCTGATAGCCCAGTCAAAGGCTGGAAAGAAGACTAATCCTACCTGTGTCATGTGCTTTTCCCTCCAATTCGAATCCGGCGAACTTCGGGCCTCAGCTGGGTTCGGACCATGTGTCTTTGGCCAACTGTACGAAAACCTCGCACCATTTGGAAGCTCTCTTCCTCGACGATGTAAACGTCTCCAGTGGCGTCGTAACCAAGGGACTTAGCATATTCCCGGGTCTTTTCTTCCCCGAGTTTTCGTGCCTTCTCTAGATCAAAAAAGAGGGGTCTCCGGATTTCGCCTTGATAACCCATTTCTGGAATGGTGACTGTGCCAAGTTCGGTGTCGGCGTGGAGGGTTAGACCCACCGTGCTTCTAGCTGCTGCTGCCCCGATGGCATTCGCTCCCGCGCTAAAGGGAAGGATCTCCCAAGGCAAGTCCAAAGCCTTGGCTAAGGGGGGAGTGAAAACTTCAGCTGGAGCCCCTAAGCCCACAACAGCATCTGGCTTCAATCTCGGGGGATGTAGCACTTCCTCCACCGTATAAAGGGGCATCCCTTCAAGTTCCCGATAAAACGCATCGACCG
>JAAZLY010000193.1 GCA_012799115.1 Bacillota bacterium | reverse complement strand
GGATAGACCGTCACAACTACCGCATAGGGGAAGCTGAGATTAGGTAGGAGATCAATACCTATTCTCTGCATAGCGATAAGACCAAACATGATGGTAATAATAACGAAGACAGTAATCGCGACGGGCCGGCGCACGGCGAACTTTGATAGATGCATGCAAATCCTCCTTAAGATACAAAGCAGGCAGGTGATGTCCTGCCACAAGTCATTATAATAGGTTCTGGATCTGAAGAGCTTATCCTGCCTTTGAATGGATGGGAAGGGATGAAAGAAGATGGATAAAATCGTTAAGAAACTATGGCCACTTGGTGTAGTAATCATAATCTTGGGCCTTATTGCCTATCTCAGATGGACTCCTTTGCATGGGGATACTATGCCCCAGGATAAGGAAGGTAAACAGGATGCTCTGGAGAGTTGGCGACAAGATTTCTCGGACTCCGATCTCGATCTTTTGGCCAGGGTGGTGCGGGCTGAAGCAGAAGGAGAACCCTATGATGGTCAAGTTGCGGTTGCCGCCGTGATACTAAACAGGGTGAATCATCCCGAGTTTCCCAATACAATTGCTGGTGTTGTGTACGAGCCACTTGCTTTTTCGGTGGTGGCCAATGGGCAGGTAAATAAGCCTGCTAGCAAGAGTGCGATACAGGCTGCCCACTGCGCGCTAAATGGCCTGGATCCCTCTGGAGGAGCCCTGTATTTTTACAATCCTGCCAAAACCAAGAGCGCTTGGATTCGTAGTCGCACCGTACTTAAGACAATTGGAGACCACATTTTTGCCAGTTAGGAGTCGAAGATATGCCCAAGGGGTTAATGAAAAAGCTCATAGCCATATTCTTCGCAGCTGCTCTACTTGGTATGGGGTTTGCCGGAGGCCAGTACTATCTTCATCGCCTCTATCAAAGACAAGTCGAGGTGGGCTATCGCCGTGCATTGAGTGAGTTTGGTACGCACTTCCGTCAAATTGCTGATGAGCTTGGTAAAGCCCGCCTTGCAGTGAGTGACAAACAGCAGAGCTTAATTGCTGCTAACTTGCGCCGTCTTATTTACGCTGCCCAGAGCAATATGGGTGAACTGCCCCTAGGAGAGTTTCACCTTGAGCGAATTGCCCAAGTTCTAGACAGGGTGTATGAGCAAACATATCGATATGTTAGGGGCGAGATCGATGAGGGAGAATTGCAGACACTTTATGGGCAGATCGAGTATGTGAATCATGAACTAGGACAGCTCCTTTGGCAAAAGGATCATGAGTCTCCTTTGGTGTCTTGGGAGGAGTATCTATCAACCTCGGTACTTGTCCCAGAGTTTATGCAAGCATTGACAACAATCAACGAAGGGGTGGAAGAGCTTCGTTCACCCGTGCGGCAAGGCGAGATTGTTGGTGAGACGATTGGGCGTGAACAAGCCGAAATGGCTGCCCGGATCTTTAGTGGACGGGAAGATTTGACCTTTCAGGTTACAAATGAGACAAAAGGAAGTATTCCCTCTTATACGGTGGAAGCAATCAATGGTAAGGAACGCT